>NZ_JBHXRU010000035.1:0-60249 GCF_042716255.1 Streptomyces sp. NPDC058662
GGGCGGGGACACCCAGAAGGAAGGGTCAGGAACCCGGCGTCGGACCGGCGGGCGTCGGCGCCCCGCCGTCCTCGGCCGGAGCCCCGGCGTCGGCGTCGCCGCCGGCCGGAGCCGATGACGTGCCTGCGGCGACGGCCGCGGCCGGCGCCGCGGTCCGCTCGTCCGCCGCGGCGCGGATCCCGCGCCACGCGGACTCCGCAGCCTGCTGTTCCGCTTCCTTCTTGCTGCGGCCGGTGCCGGTGCCGTACGAGACACCACCGACGCGGGCGGCAGCGGTGAAGGTCTTCTCGTGGTCCGGACCGGTCTCGGTGACCAGGTATTCCGGTACGCCAAGACCTTCGGCAGCCGTGAGCTCCTGGAGACTGGTCTTCCAGTCCAGGCCGGCCCCGAGGTTGGAGGACTTCTCGATGAGCGGATCGAAGAGCCGGTGCACCAGCTCCGATGCCGCGTCGAGGCCCTGGTCGAGGTAGACCGCGCCGATCACCGCTTCAAGGGTGTCGGCGAGGATGGAGGCCTTGTCCCGGCCGCCCGTGCCCTCTTCGCCCCGGCCGAGCCGGATGAAGGAGCCGAGTCCGAGGCCGCGCCCGACCTCCGCCAGTGCGCGCGAGTTGACCACCGCGGCCCGAAGCTTGGCCAGCTGGCCTTCGGGGAGATCCGGGTGGGTCGTGTACAGCGTGTCCGTGACCACCAGGCCCAGCACGGAGTCCCCGAGGAACTCCAGCCGTTCGTTGGTGGGCAGACCGCCGTTCTCGTACGCGTACGAGCGGTGGGTGAGCGCACGCACCAGAAGGGCGGTCTCGAGTTGATACCCGAGCCGCCCTTCCAGAAGCGTGTGGGACGAGGCCGCGTTGCTACTGACTGCCTGCTTCTCAGCGTTGGACAGCTCAGACATTGCGCCTCTCACCGGCCGCTCAGACCTCTAGGACCTGGCGCTTGTTGTAGGTGCCGCAGCTCGGGCACGCAATGTGCTGGAGCTTCGGCTCCTGGCAACGCTCGCACGAAACCAGGGTGGGGACCGCAGCCTTCCACTGCGACCGGCGGTGGCGCGTGTTGCTGCGCGACATCTTCCGCTTCGGAACAGCCACGGCTACTTCTCCTGCTTCTCGGCGGCGCTCTGAACGTCGTCAGATGCAGTGCCGCTCATGTTGTCCTTCTCGTCGTCCTGATCGGTCACGACGAGTTCCTGCAATGCCGCCCAACGGATGTCGACGGCATCATGGTGGTGGTCCGGGTCGTCGTTCAGGCTGAGCCCGCATTCGGGGCACAGTCCGAGACAGTCCTCCCGGCACACCGGCTGCAGCGGCAGTGCGAGCACCACCACGTCGCGCAGCACGGGTTCGAGGTCGAACAAGCCGTCCTCTAGAAAGAGCGTGTCCTCGTCGTCCTCGGCGTCGTCGGCCGGTTCCGCCTTGGAGCGGCTCCGGTCGTCGGCGTCAGGGTACGAGAACATCTCCTGGAAGTCCGCCTTGAGCTCGCGCTCGACGGACTCCAGACACCTTACGCACTCCCCTTCGGCGGATGCACGGGCGGTGCCTGTGACAAGCACCCCTTCCATGACCGATTCGAGGCGGAGCTTGAGCTTGAGCGGGGTGCCTTCCGGCACTCCGATGACGCCGGCGATACCGAGGTCCGCCGGTGCCGGGATCTCGCGGGACAACCGCTGCATGGCACCAGGACGCCGACCCAGCTCGTGCGTGTCGAACACGAGGGGGTCGTGGTGGTCGAGGCGGGTATTCAGGGCCGTTCCTGCTTTCACGGATCGCTCAAGATCAAAGATTCCGCCACACAAGGGCAGCATGGACCGCGGTGCATACGCGCGACCGAAGAGCCAGGATACCCGGCACGGCGCCCTGAGCCCAATCCGGGGCCGGACCGCGAGAGAGGCGGCCTAGCGGCCCTGCTCGTACTGGCGCAGCTGGTCCAGGTTGATCATGCTCGTGTCGAAGAAGCTGGTCTCGTCCAGCCCCGGCTGCTGCTGGGGCTGCTGCTGGGCCTGGGGCTGCTGGTAGGCCGCGTACGGGTCGGAGGGGTTGTCGCCGTAGTGCGCCGCGTACCCCGTCCCCGCGCCGTCCGTGCCCGCGCCGGCGTAGGGGTCGGGCTGCTGCTGGTAGCCGGCGTAGGGGTCCGCGTAGGACGGCGCGGCATAGCCTGCGCCGGAGTACGGGTCCTGGCCGCCGCCGGTGTGGTCGGAGTACTGCGCGGCGTAGGCCTCCAGGTCGGAGCCGGCGGCCGCGTACGACTCGTACGACGGCTGCGCCGGGACCGGGGCGTGGGCCCGGGCGGCCGGCTCGGGCTCGGCCAGTCCCGCCAGGAAGTCCGCGTCGCTCGCCGAGCGGGAGGGCTGTCCGTCCGCCGCGTCCTGGGCCGCCATGTGCGCGCCGAGGTCGTCGGACGGCACCCGGCCCAGCAGCTTCTGGCGGCCCCGGCCGACGGCCTCCAGGGTCTTGGCGAGCACGGCCTCGAAGGTCGCCAGCTTGGTGTCCACGTACGCGTCCGCCTGCTGCCGCTGCGTCTCGGGGTCGTGGCTGCGCTCGGGGGCCTCCAGGTAGTCGGGGTTCCCGTAGCCCTGGCCGTCCGGACCCGGTCCCCGGCCCAGCAGCTTCTCCCGGCCCCGGTCCACCGACCCGATGGTCTTGGTGAGCACGACCTCGAAGTTCGCGAGCTTGCTGTCGACGTAGTCGTCGGCCTCGGCCCGGATCTCCTCGGCCTCCCTGCGGGCGTCCTCCAGGATGCGGTCCGCCTCCGCGCGGGAGCGCCGCGCGATCTCGGTGTCGGAGATCAGCGAACCGCGCTGGTTGTGCGCGGACTCGATGATGCGCTCCGCCTCACGCCGCGCGTCCTCCACCATCTGCTCGCGGCCGCCGATGAGCTCCTGGGCCTGCGCGAGCGATCCCGGGAGCGCCTGGCGCACCTCTTCGAGCCGGTCGAGCAGCTCGGCGCGGTTGATCACGCAGGAGGCGGACATGGGCATGGAGCGGGCGCCGCCGACGGCCGCGACGATCTCGTCGAGCTTCTTCTGCACGTCCATGGGGGCTCGCACTCTCTCGGCCTCGGGCGGTTCCTGAGACGGACGGGACGACTGTAAGGCCACCGGGCGGGCCGACGGGCACCGACTGAGGGGACGTCAGCGGGTCAGCGGTCGCGCAGCCGTTCCAGCAGCGCGGCGTGCACCGGGGCCGGCAGCAGGTGGGCGACATCGCCGCCCCAGGCCGCGACCTCCTTGACCAGCGAGGAGGACAGGAAGCTGTACGTCGGGTTGGTCGGGACGAAGAGCGTCTCGACGCCGGAGAGCCCCATGTTCATCTGGGCCATCTGGAGCTCGTAGTCGAAGTCGCTGACGGCGCGCAGGCCCTTGACGATGGCCGGGATGTCCCGCTGCTTGCAGAAGTCGACGAGCAGTCCGTGGAAGGACTCGACCTCGATGTTGCCGTAGTCGGCCGTCGCCTCGCGGATCAGCTCGATCCGCTCCTCGACGCTGAACAGGCCCTGCTTGGACTGGTTGATCATCACGGCGACGTGGACCACGTCGTAGAGCCGGGAGGCTCTGCCGATGATGTCGAGGTGCCCGTTGGTGATGGGGTCGAACGACCCCGGACAGACGGCGCGGCGCAACTGAAGTCCCTCGCTCTCCGGTGCGGACATCATGACTCTTCGCTGGTGAAGGCGGCGCGACCGTACCAAAGGGTGCCCTCGCCGTACTTCCGCGACCGGAGCGGCTCGAACCCCTCGGGCCACGGGAAGGCGCCGCTCCTGGTGCTGCGCTCCACGGTGACGAGCGCGTCGTCCGTGAGCCAGCCATTGGACCGGAGTGTGAGGAGGATCTCCCGAAGATCGTCGTGGGTGACGGCGTACGGCGGGTCCAGGAAGACGATGTCGTACGGGTCCCCGCCGGCCTTCGCCGCAGCGATCTGCTCGGCCCTGCCGGGGCGGAATTCCGCGCCGGGCAGACCCACCGCCGCGATGTTGTCGCGGATGGACTTGGCGGCCTTCGGGTCGGTCTCGACCAGCAGGGCCCGCTCCGCGCCCCGGGAGAGGGCCTCCAGGCCGACGGCGCCCGAGCCGGCGTACAGGTCGAGGACGCGGGAGCCCTCGACGCCGTGCAGCGACTCCCAGGTGGAGAAGAGGCCTTCGCGCATCCGGTCCGAGGTGGGCCGGGTTCCGGTGCCCGGGGGCACGGCCAGCCGTCGCCCGCCGGCGCTGCCGGCGATCACGCGGGTCATCTGGGGTCCTTCGGTACGACGGTGGGGGAGGTCCGCGACGGCGCCGCGGACCTCCAACGATAGGTCGTGCCGCTCAGCCCTTCTCCAGGTACTGCTCGCGGTCGGTGTCGAGCAGGGCGTGCAGCGCGGTCCGCAGGCCGGGCAGCCGCTCCAGGGCGGGGTCCTCGGCGACGACGCGGGTGGCCTCCTCCCGGGCCTGGGCGATGACCTCCTCGTCCTCGATGACGGCGAGCATCCGCAGCGAGGAGCGCACTCCGGACTGGGCCTGGCCCAGTACGTCGCCCTCGCGGCGCTGCTCCAGGTCGATCCGGGAGAGCTCGAAGCCGTCGAGGGTGGCGGCGACGGCCGCCAGCCTGGCGCGGGCCGGGCTGGCCTCGTGCATCTCGCTGACCAGCAGGCACAGTCCGGGTGCGGTGCCGCGGCCGACGCGGCCGCGCAGCTGGTGCAGTTGGGAGACGCCGAACCGGTCCGCGTCCATGATCACCATCACCGTGGAGTTGGGGACGTTCACGCCGACCTCGATGACGGTGGTGGCGACGAGCACCTGGACCTCGCCCGCGGTGAAGCGGCGCATCACGTCGTCCTTGTCGGCCGGGTCCATCCGCCCGTGCAGCACCTCGACGGACAGCCCGGCGAGGGGGCCGCGGGCGAGCTGCTCGGCGATCTCCAGGACGGCGAGCGGGGGACGGCGGTCGCCCTCGTCCGCGGCCGCCTTCTTCTTGGCCCCGGCGCCCTCGTCGTCGCCGTCGCCGATCCGGGGGCAGACCACGTAGGCCTGGTGGCCCTTGTCCACCTCCTCCCTCACCCGCTCCCAGGCGCGGGTGAGGAAGTGGGGCTTGTCCTGGGCGGGCACCACGTGGGTGGCGATGGGCGAGCGCCCGGCGGGCAACTGGTCCAGGACGGAGGTCTCCAGGTCGCCGAAGACCGTCATCGCGACCGTCCGCGGGATCGGGGTCGCGGTCATCACCAGCAGGTGCGGGGGCTGCTTGCCCTTCGACCGGAGGGCGTCGCGCTGCTCCACGCCGAAGCGGTGCTGCTCGTCGACGACGACCAGGCCCAGGTCGTGGAACTTGACCTTGTCCTCGATGAGGGCGTGGGTGCCGATCACGATGCCGGCCTCGCCGGTGACCAGGTCGAGCAGGGCCCGGCGGCGGGCGGGCACCCCCATGGAGCCGGTGAGCAGCACCACCTTGGTGCCCCGGTCGGAGCCGCCGAGCATGCCGCCCTCGGCCAGCTCGCCCATCATCTCGGTGATGGAGCGGTGGTGCTGCTGCGCGAGGACCTCGGTGGGCGCGAGCAGCGCCGCCTGCCCGCCGGAGTCGACGACGGCGAGCATGGCCCGCAGGGCGACCATCGTCTTGCCGGAGCCGACCTCGCCCTGGAGGAGGCGGTGCATGGGGTGGCTGGTGGCCAGGTCGTCGAAGATCTCCTTCGAGACGGTCTCCTGGCCCCGGGTGAGGGTGAAGGGCAGCTCGGCGTCGAAGGAGTCGAGCAGGCCGCCGGGGGTGGGGCGGCGGGGCACGGCGGGGAGTTGGGAGTCCGCATGGCGACGGCGGGCCAGCGCGACCTGGAGGACGAAGGCCTCGTCCCACTTCAGGCGCAGGCGGGCGTCCTCGATATCGGCTTTGCTGCCCGGCCGGTGGATCTTCAGCAGGGCCTCGGTGAGCGGGACCAGACCGCGCCCGTCGCGCAGGGCGGGCGGGAGCGGGTCCACGGTCTCGGGGACGGCGGGGAGTACCGCGTCCACGCACTTGGCGATCTTCCAGGACTCCAGTTTGGCGCACGCCGGGTAGATCGGGATGAGCTGGTTCGCGAAGGCGGTGGCCGCGTCCCGGTCGGAGGCGTCGGCGCCGAGCGGTTCGTAGGCCGGGTGGGAGAGCTGGAGCTTGCGGTTGAACATGCCGACCTTGCCCGCGAACATGGCGCGGGTGCCGGGCAGCAGGTCCTTGTGCGGTTTGTGGACGCCCGCGCCGAAGAAGACGAGCTGGAGCCTGCCGCTGCCGTCGGTGATGGTGACTTCGAGGCGTCTGCCGCGGCCTCCGTTGAAGGTCAGGATCCGGGCGTCGGCCACCTGCGCGACCACCGTCACGTGCTCGTCGAGCTGGTCGGCGAGCTCGGCGAGCGGCGTCAGTTCGCCGCGCTCCGCGTACCGGCGGGGGTAGTGGTGGAGCAGGTCCAGGGCCGTGTGCAGGCCGAGCTGCTCGGCCAGCACCTTGGCGGTGGCGGGGCCGAGGGTCTTCTTGAGGTCTTCGTCGAGCGCGGGCACGTGTTCCATTGCACACCATGGCGCCGACAGGACCGCCCGGCGACCCCGCCGACCGCCCGCCCGCGTGCCGCTACTCGGCCCCGATCACTCGACCCCGATGAGGAGCGGCGCCGAGTAGCGCCCGCCCCGGTAGGTGACCGTGTCCACGGCCAGGTGCCCGTGCTGGACGTACGCCTCCAGGCGTTCGGCCAGGGCGTCCGGCACGTCGGGGCCCAGGACCAGGGTGACCAGTTCGCCGCCGGAGCCGAGCATCCGGTCCAGGACGGCCTCGGCGGTCTCGGGCAGGCCCGGGGCGATCACGGCGACGTCGCCGTCGATGAGCCCGAGCACGTCGCCTGCCTGGCAGATGCCGGCCGAGGTGAAGGACTGCCGCTCGGCCACGGCGAGTTCGCCGTACCGGGTGGCGCCGGCGGCCGCGGTCATGGCGACCACGTCCTCGTCGAAGCTGCCGTCCGGGTCGTGCACGGCGAGGGCGGCCAGGGCCTGGACCGCGGACCGGGTGGGCACGACGGCCACCCGTACCCCCTCGGCCCGGGCCTGTTCGGCCGCGGCGGCCGCCGCGGCGCGCATGTCGGCGCCGCCCTGCAGGAGCACGACCTCGCGGGCGTGCGCGCGCCGGACCGCGTCGAGCAGTTCGGCGGCGGCCGGGGGCTCGCCGGGGCGCGCGAGCACGGGGGTCGCGCCGGCCTCGGCGCACAGTTCGGCCAGTCCCTCGCCCGGGACCACGGCGACCACGGCCCGCTGGGCGCGCTCGCCCCGGGCGCGCCGTCGTTCGTCGCCGAAGTGCGTGATGCGTATCCGGTAGGGCCGCCCGGCGACGACGCCGGCCTCCACGGCCGCGCCGGGGTCGTCGACGTGGACGTGGACGTTCCACAGGCCGTCGCCGCCGACCACGACGAGGGAGTCGCCGAGCCCGTCGAGGCGGGCGCGCAGTTCGCCGACCGCCGCCCCGGTGGCCTCCAGCAGGTAGACCACCTCGTACGCAGGCCCCTCGTGCTCCCGCGCGCAGGGTTCCGGCGGTACGGGTACGGGCACCGCCCGGCCGAGGACCGGTTCGTCGGCCGGCGCCTGGCCGGACAGGGCCTGCCACAGGGCCCCGAGTACGGCGACCAGCCCGCAGCCGCCGGCGTCGACGACCCCCGCCCGGCCCAGCTCGGCCAGCTGCCCCGGGGTCTCGGCCAGCGCGGTGCGGGCGCCGTCGTAGGCGGCCCGGGCCACATCCGCGGCGGTGCCCGCGGCGGCCTCCGCGGCGGCGCCGGCCCGGGCCGCGGCGGTGGCGACGGTGAGCATGGTGCCCTCCACCGGGTGCGCGACGGCCTCGTAGGCCGATTCGGCGGCCCGGGTCAGTGCCTGGGACAGCAGCCGGCCCGGGCCGCGCGCCCCGGGCTCGTCGGCGAGTACGTCGGCGACCCCGCGCAGCAGCTGCGCCAGGATCGTCCCGGAGTTGCCCCGGGCCCCGGTGAGCGCTCCGTGCGCGTAGGCCCGTACGGCCGTGGCCAGGGAGGTGGCGGCTGTGGCGTCCGTCATACCCTTCGTGCCGCGGTCCGTGTCCTCGAAGGCCTCCTCCAGGGCGCGGTCCGCGGATTCGGCGGTGAGGAGGAGGTTGGTGCCGGTGTCCGCGTCGGCGACGGGGTAGACGTTGATCGCGTCGATGTCCTCGCGGGCCCGGCCCAGCGCGGCCACGGCCAGCGAGCTCCAGGTGCGCACCGCGTCGGCGTCGAGCTCGTCAGGGGGCTGCGGCTGGGGCTCGTGCGGCACCGGGCGTTCCTCCTTGTGCGGGCCAGGGTTCACCGCAGGGTAACGAAGGGCCGCCGGGGGGCCGGGACCGCGGGGCGGGGGCGGCGGCAGCCGTGGTAGTTTTCTTGGACCGGCGCAGGCGTTGTATGCTGCTCCGGTTGCCCGATGAGAGTCGGGCCATTCCCCCGGCAAACCACTTCAGATCTCTGATCCGGTGCGCCGGATTTCACTGTAAGTGCATCTGAAGTCTTTGGAGTGACCTGTGGCTGCCAACTGCGACGTTTGCGCCAAGGGGCCGAGCTTCGGCAACAGCATCTCCCACTCGCACCGCCGCACCTCGCGTCGCTGGAACCCGAACATCCAGCGCGTCCGTGCCGTGGTCAATGGGACGCCGAAGCGCCTCAACGCCTGCACCTCGTGCATCAAGGCCGGCAAGGTCTCGCGCTGACGCCTTTCGTCGTAGCGCAGCCCTTTCCGGTTGCCAAGAAGGCCGGTTCACCTCTGGTGAACCGGCCTTTTGCCTTCCCCCGCCCCGGTTCCGCTGCCGCGGCTGGGGCGGGGTACGGCGCTCAGCGCCACCGCCAGGCGTGATCCACCGGGCCGATGCCCGCGCCGAGCGGGAAGCCGGCGACGATGGCCCCGGTGACGTACTCCTTCGCGGCCGTGACGGCCTCGGGGACCTCCAGGCCCTTCGCCAGCCCCGCCGCGACGGCACTGGCCAGGGTGCAGCCCGTGCCGTGCGTGTGCCGGCGGTCGTGGCGCGGGGCGCGCAGCCAGTGCTCCCGGGACCCGTCGGTGAGCAGGTCGACCGCTTGCCCGCCGTGCGCGGCCAGGTGACCGCCCTTGATCAGCGCCCAGGTCGGCCCGTGGCCGAGGACGGCTCCGGCGGCCCTGCGCATGTCGTCCTCGGTCTCCACCACCAGGCCGGTGAGCTGCTCCACCTCGTCCAGGTTCGGAGTGGCGACCGTGGCCCGCGGCAGCAGCTCCCGGCGTACGGCGTCCAGGGCGGAGGCGGCGAGCAGCGCGTCGCCGTGCTTGGAGACGCCGACGGGGTCCACGACCACCGGGGCCGCGGTCCCGGCCAGCAGGGCCGCCACCGTCTCCACCAGCACGGCCGAGGACAGCATCCCGGTCTTCACCGCCCCCACGCCGATGTCGTCCACCACGGCCCGGTACTGGGCCGTGACGGCCTCCGCGGGCAGCTCCCAGGCCCCCCGCACCCCCAGGGAGTTCTGGGCGGTCACGGCCGTCACCACGCTCATGCCGTGGACCCCGAGGGCCAGCATGGTCTTGAGGTCGGCCTGGATGCCGGCGCCGCCGCCGGAGTCGGATCCGGCGACGGTCAGGCACAGCGGCGGGGCGCCGCTCACCGCACGCCCTCCTCGGCGGCCGGATCGGCCCCGAAGTGGTCCCAGCCGCCGGTGCTGGTCCAGGGCGCGCCGTCCACGGTGACCTGGGGCAGGGCGGAGCGGTTCAGCACCTCGCCGATGACCTTCCAGCGGGCCGGAAGCTTCACGTCGGGCGGGAAGGTGGCCACGATCGCGTGGTCCTCTCCCCCGGTGAGCACCCACTGCAGCGGGTCCACGCCGACGGCCTGCCCGATGTCGTGCATCTGGGTCGGGATGTCCACGGCCGAGGAGCGCAGGTCGATCCGTACCTTGCTGGCCTCGGCGATGTGCCCGAGGTCGGCGATCAGGCCGTCGCTGACGTCCGTCATGGCGGTGGCGCCCAGGCCCGCGGCCGCGGGGCCCGCGTGGTACGGCGGCTCGGGGCGGCGGTGCGCCTCGACGAAGGCCCGCGGGGAGCGGAAGCCGCGCGAGAGCACGGCGAACCCGGCCGCGGACCAGCCCAGCCAGCCGGTGACGGCCACGACGTCGCCGGGCTGGGCGCCGGAGCGCAGGACGGGCTCGTGGTTGCGCAGGTCGCCCAGGGCGGTGATGGCGACCGTGATGGTGTCCCCCCGCACGACGTCGCCGCCGACGACGGCCGCTCCCGCGACCTGGCACTCGTCGCGGATGCCGTCCATCAGCTCGGTGGGCCAGGTGACCGGCAGTTCGGCCGGGACCACGAGGCCGAGCAGCAGCGCGGTCGGCACCGCGCCCATGGCGGCGATGTCGGCGAGGTTCTGCGCGGCGGCCTTGCGGCCGACGTCGTAGGCCGTGGACCAGTCGCGCCGGAAGTGCCTGCCCTCCAGCAGGATGTCGGTGCTCGCCACGACCCGCCGGTCGGGGGCCGACACCACCGCGGCGTCGTCGCCCGGCCCGAGCCGGACCGCCGGGGTGGTGGTGAGCCGTGAGGTGAGCTCCCTGATGAGCCCGAACTCCCCCAGCTCGCCCACAGTGCCCTTCATCGCTGTGCCCCTTCTTGCCCAGTCCGCTTGCGGTCGCGAGCCGTCACAGCTCTGGGTACCGTCAACAGATACGTCAACTTCTGCTCTCCGTACGCCCCGCCGTGCGTGGCGCCGGGCCCGCGGGTCTCCCCGCGGCGCTCGACGACGCGGTACCGTGGCGTCCCTTCTTCCCCGGGCCCACCTGATCTCCCAGGGCCCATCCGAAGGTTAGGGGAAATGATCCTCGTGGCCGCCCTGGAGGTTCCGTGGTACAGGCGTACATCCTCATCCAGACCGAGGTGGGCAAGGCGTCGTTCGTCGCCGAGTCCATCGGGCAGATCCCGGGAGTGATTCAGGCCGAGGACGTGACGGGGCCGTACGACGTGATCGTGCGCGCCCAGGCCGACACTGTCGACGAGCTCGGCCGCATGGTCGTCGCCAAGGTCCAGCAGGTGGAGGGGATCACCCGCACCTTGACCTGCCCGGTGGTCCATCTGTAGCCCCCGTCTAGTCTTGGCCGGTGATGTCCTTCCACCGCCGGCCCCTGCGTCTCCTGGCCCTGCCCGCCGTACCGGTGCTGCTGGCCCTCCCCGCCTGCTCCCCGGAGGGTTCCCGGGCCCGGGTGGACCCGCCGCCCACGCCGCCCGCCGCCGTCGCGGAGCTCTGTGCAGCACTGCACGGCAAGCTCCCGGCGACGGTGGCCGGCCTGGAGCGGACCGCCACCGAACCGGAGTCACCCCTGACCGCCGCGTGGGGCGGCTCGGCGATCGTACTGCGGTGCGGTATCCCCAAGCCCCCCGAGATGGCGGATCCGGAGCAGGAGGGGGTCCAGGTGGACGACGTGGCCTGGCTGCTGGAGAAACTGCCCGCCGGCGCCGGCGGCGGGTTCCGGTTCACCACCGGGCTGCGCAAGGCGTACACGGAGGTCCGGGTCGACAAGGAGCACGCGACCGACGCGGGCATGCTGGTCGGGCTGTCCGCCGCGATCGCCGAGACCGTGCCCGAGGGCATCTCCCCGTACTGAGGGCCCCGCGAACGGGTTCCCACCGGGGCCCGTCGGCGCCGCCGCCCGCCCCACCGCACACCGACCGCCCGCCGGGAATCCCGGCGGGCGGTCGGCCGTGCTCGCGGGGAGGGACGACCTAGCGCAGCCCGGTGGAGCGGCGCAGGGCGGCCCGGATCAGCAGGTCCACCAGTTCCGGGTACTCGATGCCCGACTCCTGCCACATGCGCGGGTACATGGAGATCGGCGTGAAGCCCGGCATCGTGTTGATCTCGTTGATGACGAAGGTGCCGTCCTCGGTGAGGAAGAAGTCGGCGCGCACCAGGCCCTCGCAGGAGGCGGCCTCGTAGGCCTCGATCGCGAGCCGCTGCACCTCGGCGGTCTGCTCCGGGGTGAGCGGGGCGGGCACGATCCCGGAGGCGGCGTCGATGTACTTGGCCTCGAAGTCGTAGAAGTCGTGGCTGGAGACCGGCGGGATCTCGGCGGGCGCGCTCGCGCGCGGGCCGTCCTCGAACTCCAGCACCCCGCACTCGATCTCGCGGCCGCGCAGCAGCGCCTCCACGATGATCTTCGGGTCGTGCCGGCGCGCCTCGCGGATCGCGGCGTCCAGGCCGGAGGCGTCGTCGACCTTGGTGATGCCGATCGAGGAGCCGGCCCGGGCGGGCTTGATGAACAGCGGCCAGCCGTGCTCGGCGGCGAAGTCCATGATCTTCGCCTCGGCGGCGGACCGGTCGGCCTCCCACTCGCGGGGGCGGATGGTCACGTACGGGCCGACGCGCAGCCCGAAGGAGGTGAACACCCGCTTCATGTAGTCCTTGTCCTGGCCGACGGCCGAGGCGAGGACGCCCGAGCCGACGTACGGGACGCCGGAGAGCTCCAGCAGGCCCTGCAGGGTGCCGTCCTCGCCGTAGGGGCCGTGCAGTACGGGGAAGACGACGTCGACCTCGCCCAGCGCCTTGGGCACGGCGCCCGGCTCGGTGTAGAGGACCTCGCGGTGGGCGGGGTCGACGGAGAGCACGACGGCGCCGTCCTCGGACTCCGCGAGGTCGTCGACGTCGGGGAGCCTGCCGTCCGTGATGGCCATCCGGGCGGGCTCGTCGGCGGTCAGCGCCCACCGGCCGTCCGTGGTGATGCCGATGGGCAGCACCTCGTACATGGACCGGTCGATGGAGCGCAGCACGGCGCCCGCGGTGACGACCGAGATGGCGTGTTCCGAGCTGCGGCCGCCGAACACGACGGCTACGCGGGGCTTGCGGCCCTGCTGCTCAGGGGTCTGGGGGAGGTTCTCGCTGCTCATATCGCCACGAGAGTACCCGCTCACGCGTCCGGAACGGAGTCAGTGGCGTTCCGGTTTGGCGCTGCGCCCCATCAGTTCCTTGAGCGCCACCAGGGTCGGCTTGCCGTGGTGGACGATGTCGACAACCGTGTCGGTGATCGGCATGTCGACGCCGTACCGGCGCGCCAGATCGGCCACGGACTGGCAGGACTTGACGCCCTCGGCGGTCTGCTTGGTGACCGCGATGGTCTCCTCCAGGGTCATCCCGCGGCCCAGGTTGGTGCCGAAGGTGTGGTTCCTGGAGAGCGGCGAGGAGCAGGTGGCGACCAGGTCGCCGAGGCCCGCGAGGCCGGAGAAGGTGAGCGCGTCGGCGCCCATCGCCAGGCCCAGACGGGTCGTTTCGGCGAGGCCGCGGGTGATGAGCGAGCCCTTGGTGTTGTCGCCGAGCCCCATGCCGTCCGCGATGCCGACGGCCAGGCCGATGACGTTCTTGACGGCTCCGCCCAGCTCGCAACCGACCACGTCGGTGTTGGTGTAGGGGCGGAAGGAGGGGGTGTGGCAGGCGGCCTGCAGGCGCCGGGCCACGTCCTCGTCCACGCAGGCGACCACGGAGGCGGCCGGCTGGCGGGCCG
The DNA here is from genome assembly GCF_042716255.1 of Streptomyces sp. NPDC058662. Classification (NCBI taxonomy): domain Bacteria; kingdom Bacillati; phylum Actinomycetota; class Actinomycetes; order Kitasatosporales; family Streptomycetaceae; genus Streptomyces; species Streptomyces sp. NPDC058662. The sequence goes on from NZ_JBHXRU010000035.1 coordinate 13,464, forward strand.
CGATCTCGCGGGCCAGGTTGGGTCCGGTGACGACGGCGACGCGCTCCCCGGGGACCTTGGCCACCTCCTCGATGACCTCGCTCATCCGCTTGGCGGTGCCGAGTTCGATGCCCTTCATCAGGGACACGAGGACGGTGTCGGCGGCCAGCAGCGGGGCCCACTCGGCGAGGTTGCCGCGCAGTGTCTGCGAGGGGACGGCGAGCACGGTGAAGTCGGCGCCGCGCGCGGCGAGGGCCGGGTCGGTGGTGGCGCGGAGGTTCTCCGGCAGTTCGACGCCGGGCAGGTAGTCGGGGTTGGTCCGGCCGTCGTTGACGGCGTCGACCAGCTCCTGGCGGCGGCCCCACAGGGTCACGTCGCAGCCGGCGTCGGCGAGCACGATGCCGAAGGCCGTGCCCCAGGAGCCGGTTCCGTAGACGGCTGCCTTCACGGGACGTGTCACTTCTTGCCCTCCCCCGCGGCCCTGCGCCGCTGTTCCGCCCTGGCCTTGCGATGGTCGTACGGCTGCGCGGGCGCGGTTTCGCCCCGCACCTCCTCCAGGAGCCCGGTGATGGCCGCCATGATGGCCTCCGTCGCCTCCTTGAGCACGTCCGGGGTGGGTTCCCGGTCGTAGAAGGCGGAGAGGTCCACGGGCGGTCCGGCGAGCACCCGGAGGGTCTTGCGCGGGAAGAGCCGCAGCTTCCTCTCCCGCGCGTACGGCGGCATGGCGAGGTTCGCGCCCCACTGGGCCACCGGGATGACGGGCGCCCGCGTGATCAGGGCGACACGGGCGGCGCCGGTCTTCCCGGCCATCGGCCACATGTCCGGATCACGGGTCAGGGTGCCTTCCGGGTAAAAGGCCACGCATTCGCCGCGGTCGATCGCGTCCACCGCGGCCCGGAATGCGTCCAGGGCGTTGGTGCTCTCCCGGTAGACGGGGATCTGCCCCGATCCGCGCAGGATCGCCCCGACGAAAGGCACCTGGAAGAGGCCCGCCTTGGCGAGCAATCGCGGCACGCGGCCGGTGTTGTACTGGAAGTGCGCGTAGGAGAGCGGGTCCAGATACGAGTTGTGATTGACAGCGGTGATAAATCCGCCCTCAGCCGGAATGTGCTCCATTCCCCGCCAGTCCCGCTTGAAGAGCACTACCAGCGGCGGTTTCGCGATGGCCGCCGCCAGGCGGTACCAGAAGCCGATTCTGCGGCGGGACACTCGGACACCTTCCTCTAGGACCGTTGCGCGGCCTGGGCGCCCCGTCCGCCGGACAAGTGTCGCCCCAGGCCCGGCCTCTGTCGAGAACACCGTACGCCCCGCTCGCGGCACCGGACTCCCGGGCCGCCCGGCCGGGAGCGACAATGGGCCGACACATGACCCGGCCATGACCCGACCATGGCCCAGGACCGTGCCGGAGCGCACCGCAGGGAAGGGGCCGGCCACGAACGCCGTCTGGAGTCTGGTGGTCCCGCTCAAGCCCCTGGCGTCGGCCAAGAGCCGTCTCGCGGCGGCCGTGGGCGCCTCCCGTCCGGGGCTCGCGCTGGCCTTCGCGCAGGACACCGTGACGGCGGCGCTGGCCTGTCCGGCGGTCGCCGATGTGGTGGTCGTCACGGACGACGCCCCGGCCGGCGGGGAACTGGCCCGGCTCGGCGCACGGATCGTCGCGGACCGACCGGGCGCGGGGCTCAACGCCGCGCTGGCCCACGGCGCGCGGGAGGTCCGCACGGGCCGGCCCGGTGCGGCGGTGGCCGCGCTGAACGCCGATCTGCCCGCGCTGCGGCCACTCGAATTGCTACGCGTGCTCGAAAACGCCTCGGTATTTCCCAGGGCATTTCTGGCGGATGCGGCCGGAATCGGGACGACCTTGCTTTCCGCGGCCCCGGGTATGGAATTGGCCCCCGCGTTCGGCGGCCCGTCCCGGGTCCGGCATTCGGCGTCGGGCGCGGTGGAAATAGGCCTGCGGGGCGTCGACAGCGTGCGGCGGGACGTGGACACGGGAGCCGACCTGCGGACCGCGCTCGCCCTCGGTGTGGGCCGTCACACCGCCCGATACAGTGCCGGTATGCAGGCGACCGCGTACACGTACGACTCCCGGACCCGCAGCGGCAGTGTGCTGCTGGACGACGGCACGCCGGTGCCCTTCGGGGCGCCGGCCTTCGACGCGGGGGGCCTGCGGCTGCTGCGGCCCGGGCAGCGGGTGCGGATCGAGACGGACGGCGAGGGCGCCGGCCTGCGGATCACCCTGGTCACGCTCCAGACCTTCTGACCTCCCGGCCTCCCGGCCTCCCGGCCTTCCGGCTCCTTGACCTGCGCCCGGCGGCCCGGCGGGACCTCGGGGGCAGCACCGCGGGCCGGTTCCCCCGCCGACAGGGGAAACCGGCCCGGCGTGTGCGACTCGTGCCCTACTTGCTGCGGGCGGTGGTCTTCTTCGCGGTGGCCTTGCGCGTCGCGGTCTTCTTGGCGGGCGCCTTCGTCGCGGCGGTGGTCTTCTTCGCCGCCGGGGCGGTCTTCTTCGCGGTGGCGGTGGTCTTCTTCGCCGCCGGAGTGGTCTTCTTCGCGGTGGCGGTGGTCTTCTTCGCCGTGGCGGTCGCCTTCTTCGCGGTGGCCGTGCTCTTCACCGCCGCCTTCTTGGCGGTCGCGGTGGTCTTCTTGGCGGTGGTCTTCTTCGCGACCGCGGTCTTCGCCGCGGCCTTCTTGGCGGTCGTCGCCTTCTTCGCGGCGGCCTTCTTCACCGTCGCGGAGGCACCACCGGTGAGGCTGCCCTTGGGCGCCTTCTTCACCGACACCTCGCCGCCCTTGGGCAGCTTCTTGGTGCCGCTGACCAGGTCCTTGAAGCCCTGGCCGGCGCGGAAACGGGGCACGGAGGTCTTCTTGACCCGGACGCGCTCACCCGTCTGCGGGTTCCGGGCGTAACGGGCCGGACGGTCGACCTTCTCGAACGAGCCGAAGCCCGTGACCGAGACCCGGTCGCCCCCGACGGTAGCGCGGACGATCGCGTCCAGTACCGCGTCGACGGCGTCCGCGGCCTGCTGGCGACCGCCCAGCTTGTCGGCAATCGCTTCTACGAGCTGCGCCTTGTTCACGTCTTCCCCTTCGGAGACTTCGCCAGAACGAATGTGTTCAAGCTTATTTCGCACGTTAGGCGGATATATACCGCAAATCAAACACGAAACGGGCTAATCACCCTAGTGCCGCAACGCTGTAGGCCGTTACGGAGTTCCTTCGCATCAGTCGCCTTCAGGGAATCGACCCTCGTCGAGGTCCTTCATCAACCTGTCCAGGCGCCTTGCCGCATCGGCGAGATCGTGCTTCGCCGCAGCCGTGACGACCAACAGCTTCCGGGACAGCGCCATCCTTACGCCCTCCGGGACTTGCAGTGAGCGCACCCTTGCGTGCGCTTCTTTCAGCCGGTCCGCGACGAGCTCGTAGAGCTTGAGTTGACTGTCGCGTTCCATGCACAGATTGTGCCATCTGGGGCGAGTTGTCGCCTCACGGGGCCTCAACAAACGGCTGTGCCCCCCACCGGAGGGTGGGGGGCACCGTGTTGCCTATGTGATCGCGGTGGCTGAATAAGGGCTGATCAGACGGGAATCAAGCCCGAATCGTACGCGGCTTGTGGGCCGGCCGGCCGCTTTCGTACGTGGCGATGTCGGCTTCGTTCTGAAGGGTGAGGGAGATGTCGTCCAGACCCTCCAGCAGGCGCCAGCGGGCGTTGTCGTCGAGCTCGAACTCCGCCTCGACGCCCTCGGCTCGCACCTGTCGGTCGACGAGGTCGACGGTGATCTCGGCGGTGGGGTCCGCCTCGGTCAGCTGCCACAGCCGCTCGACGGTCTCCTGCGGGAGCACGACCGTCAGCAGGCCGTTCTTGAGCGAGTTCCCGCGGAAGATGTCGGCGAAGCGGGAGGAGATGACCGCCTTGAAGCCGAAGTTCTGCAGGGCCCAGACGGCGTGCTCGCGGGACGAGCCGGTGCCGAAGTCGGGGCCGGCGACCAGCACGGTCGCGCCCGCGCGCTCCGGGCGGTTCGTGACGAACTCCGGGTCCTTGCGCCAGGCCTCGAAGAGCCCGTCCTCGAACCCGTCACGGGTGATCTTCTTCAGCCAGTGGGCCGGGATGATCTGGTCGGTGTCGACGTTGCTGCGGCGCAGCGGGACGGCCCGGCCGGTGTGGGTGGTGAAGGCTTCCATGGTTCAGACTCCGGCGGTCGCGGTGGCGTCGGACAGATCGGCGGGCGAGGCCAGATGGCCCAGTACCGCGGTGGCCGCGGCCACCTGCGGGGAGACCAGGTGGGTCCGTCCGCCCTTGCCCTGACGGCCCTCGAAGTTGCGGTTGGAGGTGGACGCGGAGCGCTCACCGGGAGCCAGTTGGTCGGGGTTCATGCCCAGGCACATCGAGCAGCCCGCGTGCCGCCATTCGGCGCCGGCCTCCTTGAAGACCTGGTCCAGGCCCTCTTCGACGGCCTGGAGCGCGACCCGGACCGAGCCCGGGACGACCAGCATCCGTACGCCGTCGGCGACTTTGCGGCCCTCGATGATCCCGGCGACGGCGCGCAGGTCCTCGATGCGGCCGTTGGTGCAGGAACCTACGAAGACGGTGTCGACCCTGATGTCGCGCAGCGGCTGCCCGGCGGTCAACCCCATGTACTCCAGGGCCTTTTCGGCGGCGTTGCGCTCCGAGGCGTCCTCGTACGAAGCCGGGTCGGGGACGCTGGCCGACAGCGGCGCGCCCTGCCCGGGGTTGGTGCCCCAGGTGACGAACGGGGACAGCGTGGTGCCGTCGATGACGACCTCGGCGTCGAAGACCGCGTCCTCGTCGGTGCGCAGGGTCTTCCAGTACTCCACCGCCGCGTCCCAGTCCGCGCCCTCGGGGGCGTGGTCGCGGCCCTTGAGGTAGTCGAAGGTGGTCCGGTCGGGGGCGATCATGCCGGCCCGGGCTCCGGCCTCGATCGACATGTTGCAGATGGTCATGCGCGCTTCCATCGAGAGCTTCTCGACAGCCTCGCCGCGGTACTCCAGGATGTAGCCCTGGCCGCCGCCGGTGCCGATCCTGGCGATGATCGCCAGGATCAGGTCCTTGGCGGTGACGCCCTCGGCCAGCGCGCCGGTGACGGTGATCGCCATCGTCTTGGGGCGGGCCAGCGGCAGCGTCTGGGTGGCCAGCACGTGCTCCACCTGGCTGGTGCCGATGCCGAAGGCCAGCGCGCCGAAGGCTCCGTGCGTGGAGGTGTGCGAGTCGCCGCAGACCACGGTGGTGCCGGGCTGCGTCAGGCCCAGCTGGGGTCCCACGACGTGGACGACACCCTGCTCGACGTCGCCCAGCGAGTGCAGGCGTACGCCGAACTCGGCGCAGTTCTTGCGCAGCGTCTCCAGCTGGGTCCGGGAGACCGGGTCCGCGATCGGCTTGTCGATGTCGATGGTGGGGGTGTTGTGGTCCTCGGTCGCGATGGTGAGGTCGAGGCGTCGGACCTTGCGGCCGGCCTGGCGCAGGCCCTCGAAGGCCTGCGGGCTGGTCACCTCGTGCAGCAGGTGCAGATCAATGAAGAGGAGGTCGGGCTCGCCTTCGGCGCGCCGGACGACATGGTCGTCCCAGACCTTCTCCGCGAGTGTCCTACCCATCGCTTTCCCTCCGGCCGGCCGGTTGTGCCGGCGCTTCATAGAGATCTGTTGCGCCTGGTCGCCCGTACCCCACGCGCGGGACGACCGGCTCGGACCCAGTGGTTCGTGGACCCGCACATACAGACTCGCTGGTTCTTGGAAAAATTGAACTTGCGTTTCACAGTGTGAGACGCGAATATCGTTTCATGGACAACTCTAGCGGCGTCGGCGTTCTCGACAAGGCAGCTCTGGTATTGAGCGCACTGGAGTCCGGTCCGGCCACCCTCGCCGGGCTGGTCGCGGCGACAGGGCTCGCACGACCCACGGCACATCGCCTCGCCGTGGCACTGGAACACCACCGGATGGTGGCGAGGGACATGCAGGGCCGGTTCATCCTCGGACCGCGGTTGGCGGAGCTCGCCGCCGCGGCCGGCGAGGACCGCCTGCTGGCCACGGCGGGACCGGTACTCACCCACCTGCGCGACGTGACGGGGGAGAGCGCGCAGCTCTACCGCCGCCAGGGGGACATGCGCATCTGCGTGGCGGCGGCCGAGCGGCTGTCGGGCCTGCGGGACACGGTCCCGGTCGGCTCCACGCTCCCGATGAAGGCGGGCTCGGCCGCGCAGATCCTGATGGCCTGGGAGGAGCCCGAGCGGCTGCACCGCGGCCTGCAGGGCGCGCGCTTCACGGCGACCGCTCTCTCGGGCGTACGGCGCCGGGGCTGGGCCCAGTCGATCGGCGAGCGGGAGCCCGGCGTGGCCTCCGTATCGGCCCCGGTGCGCGGGCCGTCGAACCGGGTGGTGGCCTCCGTGTCGGTCTCCGGGCCGATCGAGCGGCTGACGCGACACCCCGGCCGCATGCACGCCCAGGCCGTCATCGACGCGGCCGCACGCCTCACGGAGGCCTTGCGCCGCTCGGGCTGACCCGGCCCGGGCCCCGACAAATCAAAAGCACCACAGACCCCTGAAGGGGCCGCCTGCCGACGCCGCACACGTCCAGCTAGCGGCCCCTTCCCATGGGGCGTGAGTACCCCTACATCGGACCCCGACGGGTCACACTCAGTGCCCAGCGGTACAGGTCAGGCACTCGGAACGAGCGTGTAGCGGCATCACTCTCGACGGCTGCGATCAGCCCGGCCTCCTGCGCAAGCCCGATGAGGTCCTCGGGTGTCTCCCCCAGCGCCTCTTCCAGGGCGTCCTCGCCCACGGGAGTACGCCCATACTCCCTGAGAGCAGCCGCCACCTGGCGAAGTTCCTGGAACTCCTCGTCCAGGAGCGCCGAGAGCGCCGGTTCACTCACATGCTCAAGGCTCAGGGCGAGACTTCGCGGTCGTAGCACTGACCGTTCATATCCGCTACGCCTTTCTTCGTCCTTCTCCCACTCCAACGCTGCGGCGAACAACTGCAACAGCGCTCTAGGAGAGTGGTCTCCATTGGCGTCCGCCAACCGGTTCCACACCCAGTTCGAGGTGAAAGCCGTACGCTCACCGCGCATTCGCTCTCCGACCAGCGCACCCCAGGCAGAAGCAACCTGGTCGGGGCTCCAGGAAGCTACGTCCGTCGCTGGCAGGAGTTCGTCGGTCGCGGCAAGGATCTCCCGGAAGGCTGGGGCCCTCACCGCCCTCTTGAGGACAACCTTGAAATATTCCTCGCGCTCCTCCCACTGCAGTCGCCGCGACAAACCGTAGAAGTGGCTCTTGTTCTCGAAACGGAGGCCGTGCCAGATGTCTTGCCGGACCAAAATCTTCAGGCGCACCCCTTTGAGCCGAGGTGCCAGGTCGGCCTGCTTCGTGAGGAGGCCCGCGATTGCGGCAGACCTTCGGATCCGCTGCTCAGGCGAGTGCCCGAAGGCAGTGTCCAGGCCATCGAACAAGATCAGCAGCTTGTCACCCATAGCGTCGACCCTGCGGAGCCAGTCAGCACACTGCAACGGGCCCATGGGGTCCGCGATGACCTGCGCAATGGCCTGGGTTGCTGCGAAGTCACCCACGTCGATGCCGTGCATGGCCGGGTGAGGCGCACCTTGTTCCTGTGACGGCGCATGAGTCCGGTAGATCGCCAGCGCTACCAGAACCTGCCAGAACGCCCCCCAGTCCAGCCCCTTCGCATCAAGGGCTCCCTCGATCGCATCGTAGTTCTCCGGCCCGAAGGACCAGTCGGGACGACCACTGAACTGGTTCGGAGTGGTTGCCAGGATAGGAGTCCACCCGTCGGAGCCACCTGCTGCAAGCCAGCGGAACAGGGCCGTCTTGCCGGTGCCCTTTCGCCCGAGGATGAGCGGGATGTGAGGGTCCGCTGTCTCGTTTACCTGGCGTGTCACCACGTAATCGAGCAGAAAGTCCTCGTGCTCAAGCAGCTCTGCCGTACCTGTCGAGAACGAGAGCTGACGCAACGCCGCCTTCTTGCTCTCGGAGGTCCGCTTGTGCGCCAAGGGTTCTGCGTTGGGTTCCGGCACGATCTGCAGGATCCAGTCCGCAATCCTGGCGTAAGGGGACAGCTGCCCCTGCACCGTCGACACCGTGTCCGAAAAGGCGACGTCAGCGCTGTACGGCACCACGTGAGTGATCTCCTCCGCCGACAGGGCCGACGCTTCAACCCGAGCCGAGCTGAATGGCTGCACCCAGCCGTCCACCCACCCCTTCGCCCGTTCGGCCAACCGGGACGCGCTGAGCCCCGGCGGCATAGGGGACACAACGAAACGCGGTTCCGGAGTCAGTCTGACTCCAACGTCGCGCCGCGTCGTGGACCGCAGTAGCGCCTTGGTCAGAAGCTCCGTTCCCGGCTTGGCCTGACCGTGTGGATGAAAGCAGACGACGGCCATGTCGGAGACGTCGAAGAGCAGCGGCGCTGCAACCGGACTCACACCCGTACGTGAGTCGATCAGAATCACGTCCGGCCGCAGGTTGGACTCACGTGCGTCGTCGATGAGCTTGTGCAGGGCATTGACGCGCTCGCGGTACCAGATCTCCGGCTCCAGGGCACGCAACTGGGTGGCATAGGTGCCGTCGAGCTTGCCGGCCGGGATGCAGAAGAGGCGTCCTGCATCGTCCACGGGCACCACGTGCTCAAGAATCGACGGACTTGCTTCGAACTCGTACTGCAACAGAAGAGAGACGACTCCGCGGTCCGTCCCGACTTCGTCCTCGATTCCGAAGAGAGAGTCGAGCCCGGGTGCTTCGAGATCCATATCGATACAGAGGACCGTGAGGCCGTGCTCCGCGGTCAACCGGCGAGCGGCAGCAACCAGAGCCGTGCTCCTGCCCACACCGCCTTTCAAGCTGTAGAACGTGACGACCGGAGCGGACTCAAGGTCGTCATCGAGGTCGCTGGCAAAGGTGATCTCTGTCGGCTCACTGTCATCGACCAGCTCCAGTGCGGAAGACCACGCCGGCACTCGGGTGGGCTCCGAAGCCAGCTCGCCATACCAGACGGTCTCCGCCGGCGTGATCAGTTCCCACGTGTGAACCCGCCCCGCGGCATCCTCGCCGAGGTGCGCGATCACCCGCTGCCGCCGTTCCTCGCCTGTCGAGGCCGCGAAAGCCTCCGACACGGCACGTACAGTGAAACCGCCGGCGTCCGACACCACCTGTACCTGCGCTCCGGGCGCCTCGGCCTCAACGGACCGTACGATCCGTTCAACTGCTTCGCGGTCTGACATGCTGCCTGCCGTCCCCTTCATCGCCGAACCCCTCTGCCCCTGCCCGACCCCTTCGACCCTGCGTCCCGAATCCGCGTGGAGACCCAGCCTGCCAGGTCGGTACCACCTTTCAGCAGGTCTCCCGGATCAACATCCTTGGGAAGTTCAGCCTCGTAGCGCAGTTCCGTGCCCCAGTGGGAAAGGAAGAGTTCGCCGTGACCGCGAGGGTTCGGGAAGGAGGCAGAAGCCCACAGGCCGCGCAGATTGTGCCCCTCCCGGCCACTGCGCGAAAACCGGATTCCGCGCATGTGCAGATAGTGTTTCAGTCGGCACTCCACCACGTAGCCGGCTAGATAGATCGCACCGAGCACCTGCCCTGCGTCCCTGAGGATCTGCGCCTCCGTTGCCCGAACCCTGGCAACATCATGAAAGTTGCTCATCATCCGCCCCTCCCCGGAGTCCCGGCGATGATGTTCTCACTCCCACGTCGCGCTTCGGGTGGAATCGGACGATATGCAACGCGAAGAGGCCCTCCGCGATGATCGCGGAGGGCCTCTTCGATGCGTACCCCCGACCGGATTCGAACCGGCGCTACCGCCTTGAGAGGGCGGCGTGCTAGGCCGCTACACAACGGGGGCCTGCTGGTGCTGCTGTTACTGCGCTGGGCTACCAGGACTCGAACCTAGAATAAGGGAACCAGAAACCCTCGTGTTGCCAATTACACTATAGCCCAAAGTGGTCTAGACCAGACCAACAGTACCCCCGACCGGATTCGAACCGGCGCTACCGCCTTGAGAGGGCGGCGTGCTAGGCCGCTACACAACGGGGGCCCTAGCGATCCTGCATCAAGACGTCCGGGTGCGACCCTGGAGATCTCGCGGGAAGGATCTGTACCCCCGACCGGATTCGAACCGGCGCTACCGCCTTGAGAGGGCGGCGTGCTAGGCCGCTACACAACGGGGGCAAGCACTGCGTTACTACTGCACTGCGCTGGGGTACCAGGACTCGAACCTAGAATAAGGGAACCAGAAACCCTCGTGTTGCCAATTACACTATACCCCACCGAAAGTCAACCCCTGAGGGGTTTTTCTTTTCTGGTGGCGCTCCGGTCCGGCCTTTCGGCCCGCTCCGGTGGCGCAGAAAGAACATTACCGGATGCCTGACCGTGCTCCAAAACGGGTATCCCCGGCCAGCAGGTCGGGAAGCCCGGCGAGTCCCCCGATACGGTGCACGCCGTCGGGTCCCGGCCCCCGGGCGCCGTCCCGGTCGAGCCAGACCGCGAGCAGCCCCGCGTCCCGGGCCCCGCGCGCGTCGATCTCCGGCTGGTCGCCCACGTAGGCCACCTCCCCCGGCGGCAGCCCGAGGGCCTCGCAGGCACCGAGGAAGGCAGCCGCGTCGGGCTTGCTGAACCCGAGCTCCACGGCGCAGACCAGCACCTCGAACCGGTCCCGCAGGCCGAGGTGGCGCAGTTTGGGGTCCTGGTTGGCCAGGGAGGCGTTGGAGAGCACGCCGTGCCGGTAGCCGGCGGCGAGGGCGTCCAGCGCGGGCACCACGTCGGGAAAGAGGGTCCAGGCGGTCTTGTAGTGCGCGATGTACTGGTCGAACCAGGCGTCGGCGGCCTCACCGCTCATCCCCGGCGCGCCGAGGAAGTCCCGGACCCGGTCCCTGCGCTGCCCCTGGAAGGTGACCGCGCCCTCGGCGAAGCGCGCCCAGTGCCGGTCGGTGAGCTCCCGCCACACGGCCAGCGCCCGCTCGGGGCTGCCGTACCGGTCCTTGGGCTCCGTGGCGTCCAGCTGGCGGGCGAGCCCGGCCGCGTCCGCGCCGGTGTAGTCGAACAGGGTGTCGTCGACGTCCCACAGCACGGCTCGGATCGGCATGGGCCCGACCCTACTCCGCCCCGTCCGCGCGCAGGGGCCGGCGGGGGAAACCCCCCGGGGGCGGCGGCCGGGTGCGGCTGCCGCCCCCGGGGGGACGTACGGGGCGTAGCGGCGGTCAGCCGGCGAGCTTGGCCAGGGCCGCGTCGATGCGGGACAGGGACCTGTCCTTGCCCAGGATCTGCAGGGACTCGAAGAGCGGCAGGCCGACCGTGCGGCCGGTGACGGCGACACGGACGGGGGCCTGGGCCTTGCCGAGCTTGAGGCCGTGGGCCTCGCCGGCGGTCAGGACGGCCTGCTTGAGGGACTCCGGGTCCGACCAGTCGGCGGACGCGAGGTTCTCGCGGGCCGTGGTGAGCAGCGCGGCCGGCTCGCCCTTCATCGCCTTGGCCCAGGAGGCCTCGTCCTCGACGGGCTCTTTGAGGAAGAGGAAGTCGACGTTGGCGGTGATGTCGGAGAGGACCGTCACACGCGTCTGGGCGTACGGGGCGATGGCCGCCCAGGCCTCGGCGTCGAAGTCCTGCGGCGCCCAGTTGGCGTGCGGGGCCCGCAGCCAGGGGGTGCAGGCGTCCGCGAAGGCCTTCGGGTCCAGGAGGCGGATGTGGTCGGCGTTGATCGCCTCCGCCTTCTTCAGGTCGAACCGCGCGGGGTTGGCGTTCACGTCCGGGATGTCGAACTTCGCCACCATCTCCTCGATGGTGAAGATGTCCTGGTCCTTGGAGAAGGACCAGCCCAGGAGCGAGAGGTAGTTCAGCAGGCCCTCGGGGAGGAAGCCCCGCTCGCGGTACAGGTTGAGCGAGGACTCGGGGTCGCGCTTGGACAGCTTCTTGTTGCCCTCGCCCATGACGTACGGCAGGTGGCCGAACTCCGGGACCGCCCGGGCGACGCCGAGCTCGATCAGCGCCTTGTACAGCGCGATCTGGCGCGGGGTGGAGGACAGCAGGTCCTCGCCGCGCAGGACGTGGGTGATCTCCATCAGCGCGTCGTCGACCGGGTTGACCAGGGTGTAGAGCGGGGCGCCGTTGGCCCGGACGATGCCGAAGTCCGGCACGTTCTCGGGCGTGAAGGACAGCTCGCCGCGCACCAGGTCGGTGAAGGTGATCGTCTCGTCGGGCATCCGGAAGCGGACGATCGAGGTGCGGCCCTCGGCCTCGTACGCGCTCCGGCGCTCGGCGTCGAGGTCGCGGCAGTGGCCGTCGTAGCCGGAGGGCCTGCCGGCGGCGCGGGCGGCGTCGCGGCGGGCGTCGAGCTCCTCGGTGGTGCAGTAGCAGCGGTACGCGTGGCCGCCGTCCTGGAGCTTGCGCGCGACGTCCGCGTAGATGTCCATGCGCTGGGACTGGCGGTAGGGGGCGTGCGGTCCGCCCACCTCGGGGCCCTCGTCCCAGGTGAAGCCGAGCCAGCGCAGCGAGTCGAGCAGCTGGTCGTACGACTCCTCGGAGTCGCGGGCCGCGTCGGTGTCCTCGATGCGGAAGACGAACGTGCCGCCGTGGTGGCGGGCGAACGCCCAGTTGAAGAGGGCCGTCCGGACCAGGCCGACGTGGGGGTTGCCGGTCGGGGAGGGACAGAAACGGACGCGGACGGGTGCGTTAGCCACGCTTGATCACCTTGTTGGTGAGAGTGCCGATGCCTTCGATGGTGACGGCGACCTCGTCGCCGACGTTCAGGGGGCCGACTCCGGCCGGGGTCCCCGTGAGGATGACGTCGCCGGGGAGGAGCGTCATGGCCTCGGTGATGTGGACGATGAGGTCCTCGATCGAGCGGACCATCTCGCTGGTGCGGCCGAGCTGGCGCTGCTCGCCGTTGACCGTGCACTGGACGGCGAGGTCGCTCGGGTCCAGCTCGGTCTCGATCCAGGGGCCGAGCGGGCAGGAGCTGTCGAAGCCCTTGGCCCGGGCCCACTGCTGCTCGCGCTGCTGGACGTCGCGGGCGGTGACGTCGTTGGCGCAGGTGTAGCCGAGGACGACGTCCTTGACGCGCTCCCTGGGGACCTCGCGGCACATGCGGCCGATCACCACGGCGAGCTCCGCCTCGTGCTGGAGGTCCTGGGTGAAGGAGGGGTACGCGATCGGGTCGCCGGGGCCGACCACCGAGGTGGAGGGTTTGAAGAAGGTGAGCGGGGTCCCGGGGACCTCCTGGCCGAGCTCCGCCGCGTGCTCCGCGTAGTTGCGGCCGACGGCCACGACCTTGTTCGGGAGTACGGGCGGCAGCAGTCGGACCTTGCTCAGCGGGACCTTGGTCCCGCTGAGCTCGAAGTCCGCGAACGGGATGCCCTTGATGATGTCGAGGACGAGCGTCGATTCGTCGCCGGGGGCGGTGCTGCCCTCGACCGCGCCGAACGCGACGTTGCCGTCGATCGAGAACCTGGCGATGCGCACGTGTTGCGTCTGCCCCTCTGGTTGCGCCGGCTGGAGTCTGCGGGCTCCAGGCTAACGCGGCGGGAGGGGACGCTTCGCGCTGCTGCGCTAGGACGCGGCGGCGGCCGGCGGCGCGTCCATCAGGATCGTGCGCCGCGGGTTGGCCGTCTGCGCCGGGAGCTCGACGGAGTGTTCCGGGGCCAGGGGCGCCTGCAGCTCCTCCGCGTCCTTGAGGTGCACGAGGGTGGTGCGGCGGGGGTTGGCTATGTTGCGGAACATCGTCGTCGTCTTCATCGGAGTCTGCGGTCCTCGGTTCGGTCTCGTGGGTCTCGGTTGTCGCACGCCCAACCCTGCAAAGGGAAAGGCTAAACATCTGAATCCCCGACTCAACCGGGAAGTAATGGCCATGGCTGTGTGAGTTTGCTCACCCGTGACCCGACAATCCCGACATACCAGACAGTGGTTCTGACCCGAAAAAACGGACATTGTGCCACTGAATGAGCCATTCCGCTCCTGATCATCTCGACTGGGACACCTTGCCGGACCGAGTGTTTGGTCGACGTAAGTCCGAATTCTCCCCATAGTCGCTCCACATGGCGTAGCCCTCCCGTCACGACGCGTGACCGACCTCGCGGGCCGACACGCGCACCTTGTTGGAGATCCGCCTCTGTGCTGGAATTCGCGGGACCGCCGCGGGAAACAGCCGGCGCGCAGGTGGCGCGACACAGCGCCGAGCGCGGCGGCAAGGAGAGGGAGACGCGCCGGTCACCGACGACCACCATGGGGCGTTCCGCCCCACGACTCGACACCGTCCCACCGGTCGCCCGGCGGGACGCCTGGTCCAGAGGTTGCGACGCTAGTGCAGGGACGATTCAAGAGGGATGGCAGCGCTGCGGCGGAGCAGGAGCCGCGCGGCGGGACCGACCGTGGCTCCTCGCCCCAGCACGCCCAGAACCGCGGGCCGGCTGTAGAGGGCGCGGGCCCGGACTCCTCCGCCTCGTTGAAGGCGAAGGGCCGCGGCAGGGCCGCCAAGGGCAAGGGCCAGGACAAGGCCGGCTCGGTCGAGCAGCAGGACGTGGCGATACCGAAGGCCCCCAGCGGGCCCGGTTCTCGTCTGGCCATGCAGAACTGGCGCATCAGCACGCGACTGGTGTCGCTGCTGACCCTGCCGGTCGTCGCCGCCACCACGCTCGGTGGCGTCCGCATCAACGACTCGCTCAACGACATCGCGCAGCTGGAGCACATGCAGCTGCTGACGACGATGACCCGGCAGGCCACCAACCTGGCCGCCGCGCTCCAGGAGGAGCGCGACAAGTCCGCCGGTCCGCTGTCGATCGACAAGTCGGGCAAGCCCAACAGCACCGTCGACGGCGTCCGCGCGACGACCGACGCGGCCGCCACGTCCTTCGCCGCCGCGACCGACCGGGTCGACGGCGTCACCGACAAGGACGAGACCCTCAAGTCGATCCGCAACAACATCCTGCAGATCGGCCGCCAGCTCACCAACATCGAGGAAATCCGGCGCAAGGCGTACGCCAACGGCGCCCAGCAGACCGTCACCGAGTACAACGCGCTGATCGTCTCGCTGCTCTCGCTGTCGCAGGACATGGCCCAGGCCACCTCCAGCCCCGAGATGATCAAGCGCACCCGTGCCCTGGCGGCGTTCTCCTCCGCCAAGGAGTACGCCTCGATCCAGCGCGCGATCATCGCCGCCTCGCTCCCCAGCAGCAATGCCGAGCAGGGCGAGCTGAAGGAGAACGACCGGCTCTACGCCCTCTCCGCCCTCAAGGGCGAGAGCCAGGCGAAGACCACCTTCACGCTCGTCTACCAGGGTCGGCCCGAGGAGCTCCTCGCCGCGCTCGGCGACGGCAACACCGAGATCGCCAGCGCCGACCACTACGCGCGCCGCGTGCTGAGCACCAAGGACCAGTTCGCCAAGGAGAAGAACCGGTCCTGGATGGACTGGTACGACTCCGACGACAACAAGCTCCAGGCGATGAAGGTCATCGAGCTGACCCTGCTTGAGGACATGGAGCAGAAGGCCCGCGAGCTCAAGAACGAGTCGCAGCAGGACGCCATCATCAACGGTGCGCTGATCCTCCTCGTCCTCGGTGTCTCGCTCGTCGGCGCATTCGTCATGGCGCGCTCGATGATCCGCTCGCTGCGCCGCCTGCAGGACACCGCGACCCGGGTCGCCCAGGACCGTCTGCCGGAGCTCGTCAAGCAGCTGTCGGAGTCCGACCCGCAGGACGTCGACACATCCGTGGAGTCGGTCGGCCTGCACACCCGCGACGAGATCGGCCAGGTCGCCGCGGCCTTCGACGACGTGCACCGCGAGGCCGTCCGCCTCGCCGCCGAGCAGGCCCTCCTGCGAGGCAACGTCAACGCGATGTTCACCAACCTCTCGCGCCGTTCGCAGGGCCTCATCCAGCGCCAGCTCTCACTCATCTCCGAGCTGGAGTCGCGCGAGGCCGACCCGGACCAGCTGTCCTCGCTCTTCAAGCTCGACCACCTCGCGACCCGCATGCGCCGTAACGGCGAGAACCTCCTCGTCCTCGCGGGCGAGGAGCCGGGCCGCCGGTGGACCCGCCCCGTCCCGCTCGTCGACGTGCTCCGTGCCGCCGCGTCCGAGGTGGAGCAGTACGAGCGCATCGAACTCTCGTCGGTGCCCGGCACCGACGTGGCCGGCCGCGTCGTCAACGACCTCGTGCACCTCCTCGCCGAGCTGCTGGAGAACGCCACCTCGTTCTCCTCGCCGCAGACCAAGGTCAAGGTGACCGGTCACGCGCTGCCCGACGGCCGGGTGCTCGTCGAGATCCACGACACCGGTATCGGCCTCTCCCCCGAGGACCTCGCCGCGATCAACGAGCGGCTCGCCGCTCCGCCGACCGTGGACGTCTCGGTCTCCCGCCGCATGGGCCTGTTCGTGGTCGGCCGCCTGTCCCTGCGACACGGCATCCGCATCCAGCTGCGCCCGTCCGACTCCGGCGGTACGACGGCGCTCGTCATGCTCCCGGTCGACGTCGCCCAGGGCGGCAAGAAGCCGGCCCCGATGCCGGGCCAGGCCGGCGGCGCCCAGGGCGCCCCGGGGGCCCAGGGTTCCGTGGCCGGTGCGGGCGCCCGTCCGTCCGTCGGCGGCGCCCCGCAGCGCGGCCAGGTCCCCTCGGGCAACCAGCGCACCGCTCTGCCGGGGCGCGACGGTTCCACCGGCCCGCAGGGCGGACGGCCCGGCCCGCAGGGCGGTCCGGGTGCTTCCGGCGGCCGCCCGCAGCAGGGTGCGACCACCTCCGGCCAGGGCCAGGGCGCCTTCGGCGCCGGTGCGCCGCTGGCGGCCCGCGGTCCGCAGGCCCGGCCGACGGGGGCTCCTCCGGCAGCCGGCCCCGCCGGATTCCCGCAGGGCAGCGGCTTCGAACGCCCTCAGCAGAACCAGCAGCCGCAGCACCAGCCGTCGCAGCACCAGCAGCCGGCCGCCCCCGCGCCGGCCCAGGGTCCGGGACAGGGCCAAGGTCCGGGACAGGGCCAGGCTCCGGGACAGGGCCAGGCTCCCGCGCCGCGCGGCGCCCGGCCGCAGCTGCCGCCGCGAGGTGGCGCCGCGCGTCCGGAGCTCCCCGGTCCGCAGGCCACCAGCTGGGGTGCCGACCAGGCCCGCGGCCACGACGAGCTGTCGGGCCCCGGTTCGACCGCCGAGTTCGCCCGCCCCGACTTCAACGCCCCCGCGCCCCAGGCGGACGGCGGCAACAGCACCACCGGGCAGTTCGAGCGTCCCGACGTACGGGGTTCCGTGAACCCGTCCGCCACGGGCCAGTTCGAGCGTCCCGAGCTGCGCGGCCCCGCAGACCCGTCCTCGACGGGGCAGTTCGCCCGGCCCGGTACCCAGGCCCAGCGGCCCGGCGGCCCGGGAGTCGGCGGATTCGCCCAGGCGCCGCAGCAGCCCCAGGGCGGCCGGCCCGGCGGCGGGTACGCGCCCGTACCGCCGGCCTCCCGGCCCGAGGCGCCCCGGCTGCCGCAGGCCCACCGGCCGGAGGCCCTGCCCCCGGCCCGGAACGCCGGTGACGGCCGCAGTCCGATCTTCGACACACTGGAGTCGAACTGGTTCCGCGAGGAGGGGCAGCAGCCCGCCGCGCAGGGGCCGTCCGTACCCCAGCAGCCGCAGCAGTCCGCTCCGGCGTTCCCGGCCCCGCAGCAGCAGCCGCTGCCGCAGCGCGGCCAGGAGCCCGCGGCCGAGCCCGCCGCGACGGCGACCGGCAGCATGCCGACCGTCAGCTGGCGGTCCTCGCCGAACGACGAGCTGATGCGGCAGGCCGAGCGCGTGCGCCAGCCCGCCGCCGGCGGCATCACGACCTCGGGGCTGCCCCGCCGGGTCCCGCGGGCGAACCTCGTGGCCGGCACCGCGCAGCAGCAGGCCGAGGCGCAGCCCGGTCCGCAGGTCTCCCGGGCGCCGGATGACGTCCGCGGCCGTCTGACCAACCTCCGACGCGGTATCCAGCAGGGCCGTCAGGCCGGCAACAGCGGTCCGGCGACCGGCAGTTACCAGATCGACCCCACTTACCAGCAGGAGCGATAGTTGAGTTCGATGAGCCAGGCGGCACAGAACCTGAACTGGTTGATCACCAACTTCGTGGACAACACCCCCGGGGTGTCCCACACCGTGGTGGTCTCCGCCGACGGACTCCTTCTGGCGATGTCCGAAGGGTTCCCCCGCGACCGCGCCGACCAGCTGGCGGCCGTGGCCTCCGGACTGACCTCGCTGACCGCGGGCGCCTCCCGCATCTTCGAGGGCGGCGCCGTCAACCAGACCGTGGTCGAGATGGACCGGGGCTTCCTGTTCCTCATGTCCGTCTCCGACGGGTCCTCGCTGGCCGTGCTCGCGCACCCCGAGTGCGACATCGGCCTCGTGGGCTACGAGATGGCCCTCCTCGTGGACCGCGCGGGCAGCGTCCTCACCCCGGACCTGCGCGCGGAACTGCAGGGAAGCCTGCTCACCTGACAACCCCCCTCTCGGCCGGACGGTACTTCCGGCCGGGGGACCCGGGCCCACGCCCCGGGAACCCAGTACCCCCGACAGGCCGTCATTACGCCCCCCACCGGCCGCCCCGTCAGACGGCACGCTGACCACTGCTGTCCAGCCCGGAGGATCAATGACCCCGCCCCCCGCCTATCCCGACGCGTACGGAGACTCGTACTCGGAAGGCGACCAGCCGCTGGTGCGTCCGTACGCGATGACCGGCGGCCGGACCCGGCCCCGCTACCAGCTCGCCATCGAGGCCCTGGTCAGCACCACGGCCGATCCGATGCACCTGTCCGGCCTCCTCCCGGAGCACCAGCGCATCTGCACGCTGTGCCGCGAGGTGAAGTCGGTCGCGGAGGTCTCCGCACTGCTGTCGATGCCGCTCGGTGTCGCCCGGATCCTCGTCGCCGACCTGGCGGAGGCCGGAATGGTGGCCATCCACCAGCCGGGCAATGGAGAGGCCGGCGGCACGCCGGACGTGACACTGCTCGAAAGGGTGCTCAGTGGACTTCGCAAGCTCTAACGGCGGAGCGGCTCCCCGCTCCACCACCTCCGCGAAGATCGTGGTGGCGGGCGGCTTCGGCGTGGGCAAGACCACGTTCGTCGGCGCCGTCTCCGAGATCAACCCGCTGCGCACCGAAGCCGTCATGACCTCCGCCTCGGCAGGAATCGACGACCTCACCCACACCGGTGACAAGACGACCACCACCGTCGCCATGGACTTCGGGCGCATCACCCTCGACCAGGACCTGATCCTGTACCTCTTCGGTACACCCGGCCAGGACCGCTTCTGGTTCATGTGGGACGACCTCGTCCGCGGCGCCATCGGCGCCATCGTCCTCGTCGACACCCGCCGCCTCGCCGACTGCTTCCCCGCCGTCGACTACTTCGAGAACAGCGGCCTGCCCTTCGTCATCGCCCTCAACGGCTTCGAAGGACACCAGCCCTACACCCCCGAAGAAGTCCGCGAAGCCCTCCAGATCGGCCCCGACGCCCCCATCATCACCACCGACGCCCGCCACCGTGCCGACGCCAAGAGCGCCCTCATCACCCTCGTCGAACACGCCCTCATGGCCCGGCTCAAGTAGCGGGGCCGTACCTGCCGTGCGGGAGGGGCGGGCTGTGTCTTCCGACACGGCCCGCCCCCGTCGTTCATAACGTTTCGACAGACAATTGCCGCCGATCGGCCACCCGGTGCGTTCGGTTGGTACCGCTACGCGCACAACTCCCCTCATTTTTGCTGCAGGACGCTCTTTATGTCCGATTTATGTGGGGCATAAGGCTCTGGGCCGCGCCGAATTCAACTGTTTGGAACACAGCAGTCACCCGTGCTGGAATTCAACGAACTAGCTAGTAGCACCGCCGAGAGGTTGTTGGTCGAGTGAGGCGAAGCAACTCAAGCCCCGCGGATGAACCCGCGCGTGGCAACTTCACCCCGCCGCCGCGAGCGGCCGCGTCGCCCGTCGACGTGCCCGTGGATCCGCCCGCGAGCAGCGGGAGCACCAGCAGGTTCTCGCCCCGCAACTGGCGTGTGCCGACCCGTCTGAACGCGATCCTGCTCGTCCCCGCCCTGGTGGGTCTGGTCATGGGCGGCTTCCAGGTGAAGGGCTCCATCGACACCTGGAACGAGGCCAAGGACGCCGAGAAGATAGCCAAGGTCGTCCAGGCCGCCTCCGAGTACAGCCAGGCGCTGCTCAACGAGCGCGACCTGACGGCCGCGCCCCTGCTGAGCGGCGACACCAAGAGCGAGGTCGTCACCAAGGCCTACGGGGCCACCGACGCCGCCAAGGTGAAGTTCGACCAGGCCGTCCAGGACATGCCCGACAAGCAGGGCCTGGACCGCCGCCTCGCCCTCTTCCGCACGGACGAGCCGAAGCTGAAGCTCGTCCGCGAGAACGCCTACGTCCAGGCCCGCGAGAGCGCCAAGAAGAACCTGCCGACCCTGCCCGGTCCCATCCCGACCGAAGAGGGCTATGTGCTGGTCCAGCACTACCTCATGCAGTTCGCCAACGAGCTCGGCCTCGGCACCGGCAACGTGACCTCGTACGGCCGCATGGTCTACGCGATCCAGCTGGCCAAGGCGGCCAACTCGCTGCAGCGGTCCGTCGGCACCCACCTCCTGGTGCGGCCCAACCCCGACGAGAACATCCGCAAGTCGCAGCTCGTCGCCTTCTCCTCGTACGCCTACCTCGAAGAGATCGCCATCGGCGAGTACGTCGCCGCGGGCACCGAGGAGGACACCGCCCGCCTCAAGGAGGTCATGGCCCAGAAGACGAAGGACGGAGCCGCAGCGCTCGCCGACGCCAAGGGCCAGGCCGAACTCGCGGGCAAGGAGTTCAAGGCCCCGCCGGTCATCAACGACTCGGCGCTGCTGGGCATGACCGACGCCATCGCCAGCGGCGAGAAGAACACCACGCTCGCCAGGAACGGCACCACGCCGCAGTTCTGGCAGTACGCCGCCACCGCGAAGTTCGACGGCTACGACCAGATCGAGAAGGAACTCCTCGACAAGGCCATCAAGGACGCCGTCGCGATCTCCGACGAGGCCCGCAACGACGCCATCGTCAACGGCGCCATCGTCGTCGTGGCCCTGCTCGCCGCCTTCATCCTGGCGGGTCTCATGGCCCGCCAGATGGGCCGCGCGATGCGCCGCCTGCGCGGCGCCGCCTTCGACATCGCCGAGCAGCGCCTGCCGATGCTCGTCGACCAGCTCTCCCGCACCGATCCCGGCAAGGTCGACACCCGCGTCCTGCCGATCCCGATCGACTCCCGGGACGAGATCGGCGAGGTCGCGCGCGCCTTCGACCAGGTCCACCGGGAAGCGGTACGGCTCGCGGCCGAGCAGGCCCTCCTGCGAGGGAACGTCAACGCGATCTTCACGAACCTCTCCATGCGCAACCAGTCGCTGATCGAGGGCCAGCTGACCCTCATCACCGACCTGGAGAACAACGAGGCGGACCCGGACCAGCTGGAGAACCTCTTCCGCCTGGACCACCTGGCCACCCGTATGCGCCGCAACGGCGAGAACCTCCTCATCCTCGCGGGTGAGAACCCGGGCCGCCGCTGGGACCAGCCGGTGCCCCTCGTCGACGTGCTGCGCGCCGCCTCCTCCGAGGTGGAGCAGTACGAGCGCATCGAGCTCTCCGGCGTCTCCGACGCCGAGATCCACGGCCAGGCCGTGACCGACCTCGTGCACCTCCTCGCCGAGCTCCTGGAGAACGCCACCACGTTCTCCTCCCCGCAGACCAAGGTCCGCGTCAACGCCACCCGGCTGCCCGACGGCCGCGTGATGGTCGAGATCCACGACAAGGGCATCGGCCTCACCGCCGAGGACTTCGCGGACATCAACCACAAGCTGGCCAACCCGCCGACCGTGGACGCCGCGATCTCGCAGCGCATGGGTCTGTTCGTGGTCGGCCGGCTGGCGGACCGGCACAGCATCCGCGTCCAGCTGCGCCCCTCGGGCGAGGCGGCCGGCACCACCTCGCTGGTCATGCTCCCCGACGCCATCACCCACGGTGGCGGTGGCGAGGGCGTACCGGACGACGACTTCACGGTCTCCTCGATCATCCCGGAGCAGCGGAGCCAGCAGGCCGCCCCGCTGCGCACCGCCGCGGAGCTCGGCTTCGACGACTCGCGCTACGACGCCCCGGGCTCCTCGGGCCCGTCGGTCGACCCGGTCGTGCGGTCCCTGGGCCGCGAGGAGCGCCGGGCGTCCCTGGAGGCGCAGGTCGGCTTCCCGCAGGGTCAGGAGCAGTACGCCGAGCCCGCCGCCCAGGACTATCCGGAACCCCAGCCGGAGCACGGGTACCAGCAGTACCAGGGGTACGAGCAGCAGCCCGAGCAGGGCTACAACGGCTCGTACGAGGCTCCGGGGGCCCAGCAGGGCTACGAGGGATACGCGCAGCAGGACTACGCTTATCCGGAAGCGGGCTACCAGGACCAGCCGCAGGCCGCCCCGTCCTACGACGGCGGCTACGAAGCCCGGCCCGAGCAGGCCCAGTGGCCCGAGCAGAACACGTATCCCGCTGGCTACCAGCAGGATTACGGGACCGAATCGGAATCCCCGGCCGGTCCCGAAGCAGCCCCGGAGCGCGTAGGCTTCGACCGTCCGGAAGCCGCTGCCGACACCGGTCACCAGGTGACCGGAGCGGGACTGCCGCGCCGCGGCAGCCAGCAGCAGTGGCAGCCGGCACAGCAGGAAGCGGAGTCCGCCGGATCCCTCTTCGAGCAGCGGCCCAAGCGTCAGCAGACGCCCGCTGAACCGGAGCGGTCCCCGGAGGAGACGGAAGGCACGGCGGCTTGGCGTTCACGCAACGACGAGCGCTGGCAGCAGGCCGGAAAACTCCGTGAGCCGAAGGCCGGCGGGGTCACCCCCTCCGGTCTCCCTCGGCGGGTGCCCAAGGCCAACCTGGTCGAGGGCGTGGCGGAGACGACCCCGCAGGGCGGCCCCCAGGTCTCCCGCGCTCCGGAGGACGTCCGCGGCAGGTTGAGCAACCTGCGGCGGGGTGTCCAGCAGGGACGCAATGCGGGTTCTGAGCAGTCAAGTAACAGCTATGACCAGGAGCGTTAGTGTGAGCCCGATGAGCCAGGCGGCACAGAACCTGAACTGGTTGATCACCAACTTCGTGGACAACACCCCTGGGGTGTCCCACACCGTGGTGGTCTCCGCCGACGGACTGCTTCTGGCGATGTCCGACGGGTTTCCGCGGGACCGCGCCGACCAACTGTCGGCCGTGGCCTCCGGACTGACCTCGCTGACCGCCGGCGCCTCCCGCATCTTCGAGGGCGGCGCCGTCAACCAGACCGTGGTCGAGATGGACCGGGGGTTCCTGTTCCTCATGTCCGTCTCCGACGGATCGTCCCTCGCGGTACTGGCGCACCCCGAGTGCGACATCGGCCTCGTGGGCTACGAGATGGCTCTTCTGGTGGACCGCGCGGGCAGCGTCCTCACCCCGGACCTGCGCGCGGAACTGCAGGGCAGCCTTCTCAACTAACAGACAGGCAGTGCGTTTCGCGCCATCGCACCATAGGGTGCGGTGGCGCGGTTCCACAGGGAGTACTGCGCATTTGGAGTCGGAGGAGGAGACGTGACAACACCCGGAGGACATCCCTATGGCGGCGCACAGCAGCCGCAGGGTGGGCACGACCAGAACCGCTTCAACTTCCCGTCTGCTCCCAGCCGGCCCGTCCAGGAGCACAATCCCTACCAGCAGCAGCCGTACGGCCAGCCGCAGCAGCCCCACGTACCTTCGCAGCAGCAGCCGCCGCGCGCCGCGCGGCAGCCCGCTCCGAAGGCGCACAACCCGCTGGTGCGTCCGTACGCGATGACCGGCGGCCGGACCCGGCCGCGTTACCAGCTCGCCATCGAGGCGCTGGTCAGTACCACGGCGGACCCCGCGCGCCTGCAAGGGCAGTTGCCCGAGCACCAGCGCATCTGCCGCCTGTGCCAGGAGATCAAATCCGTCGCGGAGATCTCGGCACTTCTCTCCATTCCTCTTGGTGTCGCCCGCATCCTCGTCGCCGACTTGGCGGAGGCGGGCCTTGTCGCCATTCATCAGCCCGGCGGCGACGAGTCTGCCGGCGGCCAGCCAGATGTGACACTGCTCGAAAGGGTGCTCAGTGGACTTCGCAAGCTCTAACGGCGGAGCGGCTCCCCGCTCCACCACCTCCGCGAAGATCGTGGTGGCGGGCGGCTTCGGCGTGGGCAAGACCACGTTCGTCGGCGCCGTCTCCGAGATCAACCCGCTGCGCACCGAAGCCGTCATGACCTCCGCCTCGGCAGGAATCGACGACCTCACCCACACCGGTGACAAGACGACCACCACCGTCGCCATGGACTTCGGGCGCATCACCCTCGACCAGGACCTGATCCTGTACCTCTTCGGTACACCCGGCCAGGACCGCTTCTGGTTCATGTGGGACGACCTCGTCCGCGGCGCCATCGGCGCCATCGTCCTCGTCGACACCCGCCGCCTCGCCGACTGCTTCCCCGCCGTCGACTACTTCGAGAACAGCGGCCTGCCCTTCGTCATCGCCCTCAACGGCTTCGAAGGACACCAGCCCTACACCCCCGAAGAAGTCCGCGAAGCCCTCCAGATCGGCCCCGACGCCCCCATCATCACCACCGACGCCCGCCACCGCGCCGACGCCAAGAGCGCCCTCATCACCCTCGTCGAACACGCCCTCATGGCCCGGCTGCGGTAAGAGGCTGCTCCGCGCCGCCGAAGGCTTCCGAAAGGCCCCCCGTGTCACGGACCGGGGGGCCTTCGCCGTCCGCCGGGAGGCGGGGGCGGGAGGCGCGGGCGCGGGCCGTGGGCGCGGGGCGTGGAGCCGTGGGTCCGGACAGCGCGAAGGCCCCGCGCCCGGGAGACGGGTGCGGGGCCTTCGGTCGTGCTCGGGACTCAGCCCTGCCAGCTGTGCGGCGCCCGGAAGCCGGGCGTGCGCTCCAGGCGGCGCCAGCCGGCCTGCGAGCGGCCCGTGCGGGCCGAGGCGTCCTCGGGGGTGGCGGCGGCGCGGGCGAGCAGGATGGCGGTGATCGCGGCCAGCTCCTCCGGCTCGGCGTGGCCCTTCTCGACGCGCAGCAGGGTGTCGGTGGCAATGCTCATCGTTGGCAGGTCTCCTTTTACTGCGGCGGGTTGCCGTGCTTGCGCGACGGCAGGTCGGCGTGCTTGTTGCGGAGCATCGCGAGGGCGCTGACGAGGACTCCGCGGGTCTCGGCGGGGTCGATGACGTCGTCGACGAGGCCTCGCTCGGCCGCGTAGTAGGGGTGCATCAGCTCGGCCTTGTACTCCTTGACCATGCGGGTGCGCATGGCCTCGGGGTCCTCGGCGTCCGCGATCTGCTTGCGGAAGATGACGTTGGCGGCACCCTCGGCGCCCATGACGGCGATCTCGTTGGTGGGCCAGGCGTAGGTGATGTCGGCGCCGATGGACTGGGAGTCCATGACGATGTACGCGCCGCCGTAGGCCTTGCGCAGGATCAGCGAGATCCGCGGGACGGTGGCGTTGCAGTACGCGTACAGCAGCTTGGCGCCGTGGCGGATGATGCCGCCGTGCTCCTGGTCGACGCCCGGCAGGAAGCCGGGGACGTCGAGGAGGGTGATGATCGGGATGTTGAAGGCGTCGCAGAGCTGGACGAAGCGCGCCGCCTTCTCCGAGGCGTGGATGTCCAGGACGCCGGCCAGGTGGCCGGGCTGGTTGGCGACGATGCCGACGACCTGGCCGTCGAGCCGGGCCAGGGCGCAGATGATGTTGCGGGCCCAGCGCTCGTGGATCTCCAGGACGTCGCCCTCGTCGACGAGCTCCTCGATGACCTTGAGCATGTCGTACGGGCGGTTGCCGTCCGCGGGCACCAGGTCCAGCAGGACCTCCGAGCGGCGGTCCGCCGGGTCGTTGGTCTCGTGGACGGGCGGGTTCTCGCGGTTGTTGGACGGCAGCATCGTGATGAGGTAGCGGACCTCGGCGATGCAGGTCTCCTCGTCGTCGTACGCGAAGTGCGCGACGCCCGAGGTCTCGGCGTGCACGTCCGCGCCGCCGAGGCCGTTCTGGGTGATCTCCTCGCCGGTCACCGCGCGGACGACGTCCGGGCCGGTGATGAACATCTGCGAGGTCTCGCGGACCATGAACACGAAGTCCGTCAGGGCCGGGGAGTAGGCCGCGCCGCCGGCGCAGGGGCCCAGCATGACCGAGATCTGCGGGATGACGCCGGAGGCCTTGGTGTTGCGCTGGAAGATGCCGCCGTAGCCGGCGAGGGCGGAGACGCCCTCCTGGATCCGGGCGCCGGCGCCGTCGTTCAGGGAGACCAGTGGGGCGCCGGCCGCGATGGCCATGTCCATGATCTTGTGGATCTTCGTGGCGTGGGCCTCGCCGAGGGCGCCGCCGAAGATGCGGAAGTCGTGCGCGTAGACGAAGACCGTGCGGCCCTCGACGGTGCCCCAGCCGGTGATGACACCGTCGGTGTAGGGCTTCTTGTTCTCCAGGCCGAAGCCGGTCGCGCGGTGGCGGCGCAGCTGCTCGACCTCCCGGAAGGAACCTTCGTCGAGCAGCAGCGCGATGCGCTCGCGGGCGGTGAGCTTGCCCTTGGCGTGCTGGGTCTCGGTCGCGCGGTCACTGGGGCCGCGCCGCGCCTGCTCGCGGAGGGAGTGCAGCTCGGCCACGCGCCCACGGGCGTCCGTCGGCTCGCTCGGGGTCTGGTCCACAACGGTCATGTACCGACCTTACGAAGCGCGCGGTCAAAAACCTCCGTTGATACCGCACAGTCTCAGCACTGATCCGCTGTACGGCCCGTACAGAACCGGCCCCGGAAGTACGGACTCCGCCAGCCGGGACCTTCGCCCTTTGTGGGACTTCCACACATCAGGCCGACATCGGGACAACAAGTTGAAATTTGAACAGACTCGGCATAGCCTCGAATCAGCGAAGTGGTTGAACCTTCAACAGCTCGCAACCCCCCGGATGTCGCGAGATGTCGCGGGACCTATCGAGGAGGAAGTCATGGGAATCTTCACCCGCCGCAACCAGCAGGCCGCGCCCGTCCAGAGCACCGCCGGCTCCGTCGCCACGCTCGAAGCGGACCCCGCCCTGGCCGCGCTCACCGGTGACTACGCCATCGACGCCGCGCACAGCAGCATCGGCTTCACCGTCCGCCACGCCATGGTGACCAACGTGCGCGGCTCCTTCGCCGACCACGAGGGCGCCCTGCACCTGGACGGGGCCGACCCCTCCCGCTCCACCGCCGTCATCGATGTGCGGACCGGCTCCGTGGACACGGGCATCGCCGACCGCGACGCCCACCTGCGCGGCGGCGACTTCTTCGACGCCGACACCTTCCCCCTGATGACCTTCCGGTCCACCGGGGCCGGCCGCGTCGGCGGCGACACCTACCGCATCACCGGCGACCTGACGATCAAGGACGTCACGCGCCCGCTCTCCCTCGACCTGGAGTTCAACGGGTCCGCCACCGACGTCTACGGGAGCGAGCGGGTCGGGTTCGAGGGCTCGGCCGAGATCCTGCGCTCCGACTGGGGCCTGACCTGGAACGCCGCGCTGGAGGCCGGAGGTGTGATGGTCAGCGACAAGGTGAAGCTGACCTTCGACATCTCGGCCGTCAAGCAGGCCTGACCGGGGCACCGGCCCACGGGGGCGGTTAGAAGCCGCCCCCGCCGTCGAAGCCGCCACCCCCGCCGAAGTCCCCGCCGCCGCCGAAGTCCCCGCCGCTGAAGTCGGACGGGTTGAAGTCGCCTCCGGAGGCGTCGCCCCCCTCGGAACCGCCGCCGAAGTCGGAGGCGTAGGCCGGGCCCGACATCATCGAACCGAGCATCGTGCCCATGAGCAGCCCGGGCAGGACGCCGCCGCCGAAGTAGCCCCCGGCCCACGGCCCGTACGCCGGGCCGGCGTCGTAGTAGGGGCGCGGCCCGCGCTCGGTGTCGACCGTACGCACCGCCGGGTCCAGGCCGTCGCGCAGCCGTACGGCGTCCGCCGCGCAGACCGGGACCGTACGCGGCGCCCCGCCGGCCGGCGCCCAGCTCGCGTCCTCGGCGCTCGGCCCGTGCCGGGGATCGAAGAAGCACGGCGAGCGGCGCTCGGGAACCGGCTCCCCCCGGCGGCGCGCGTCCAGGCATGCCAGTGCGTACCGGCCGTCCTCCAGCGTCCGCGTGACCTCCTGGACCTCCTCGGGGCGCCGCACGGAGGCCATGACCTGCTTGGCCCTCTCGTACGAGTCGAGGCCCCGCGCGTAGTCCTCGCGCATGGCGTCGTCCGCGCCGGGCTCGCCGGGGTGGAAGTCGAGGCGTTCGAGCTCCTCGCCGAAGGCCGTGATGTCCTCGTCGACGACCACGCCGAGACGGGCGACGGCCTCGCGCCGGGCCTCTTCCTTCCTCCTGCGGTTCCGGCGGACCAGGGCGTACGCGCCGCCGCCGCCCACCACCGCCACCGCGCCGAGCACGGCCAGCCCGCCGACCGGGGCGCCCTCGGCGGAGCCCGCGCTGTCCCAGGAGGCGGGGGCGGCGCCGCGGACCTGCCCCAGCGCCTGGTCGACGAAGTTGTTCAGCTGGGTGCCCGCGTCCACCGGCCCGCCGGTCCTGACCGCTTCGCTGAGGTCGCGCACGGCGTCGCCCGGCATGACCGCCCGGTCGGCGGCGGCGTCGAAGCCCTCCCCCAGCCGGATTCCGTAGAGACCCGTCACGCCGGTCCGGACCCGGACCGCTTCGAGCACCCGGTCCGGCGGGAACTCGGCGGTGGCCGGCAGCACGGCGACGAACACCGGCTTCCCGGCGTCCTCGATCTTCCGCGCGAGCGCGTCGGCGTCGGCCGGCGGCAACTGCGCCCGGACCCGGGGGTCGACGTAGACCGGCCCCTCCCTGAGGGCCTCGGCGACGGCGGCGGTCCCGGTGGCGGCCGGCGCCTGCGGCGCGGCTCCGAGGGCGGCCGCCGACAGGGCCACCAGCAGACCGGACAGCAGCGATCCCACGCGTACGGATATCAGCCTGGTCCTCATACCACGACGCTACCCGAACCGGTACTTTCCCGTGTGAGCGGGACATAAGGGCCCGGCTTCCCCGGGCCGGCGGCGCCCTCGGCTACTCGGCCGGCTCCACGCCCGCGTGGAGGAGTCCGTAGGTGAACGCGTCCTCCAGGGCCTGCCAGGACGCGGCGATCACGTTCTCGGCGACGCCGACCGTGGACCACTCACGGACGCCGTCCGTCGTGGCGATCAGCACCCGGGTCGTGGACTCCGTGCCGTGCTTGCCCTCCAGGATGCGGACCTTGTAGTCGACCAGCTCGAACTTGGCCAGCTGCGGGTAGAAGCGCTCCAGTGCCACCCGCAGGGCCCGGTCCAGGGCGTTGACGGGGCCGTTGCCCTCCGCCGTCGCGACGATCCGCTCGCCCTTGGCCCACAGCTTGACCGTGGCCTCGTTGGCGTGGATGCCGTCCGGGCGGTCCTCCACGATGGCCCGCCAGGACTCGACGCGGAAGTACTTGCGGGCCCGGCCCTCGGCCTCGGCGCGCAGCAGCAGCTCGAAGGAGGCGTCGGCCGCCTCGTACGTGTAGCCGCGCAGCTCCCGCTCCTTGACCCGCTCCACGACCCGGGAGATCAGCGCGCGGTCCCCGCCGAGGTCGACGCCGAGCTCCTTGCCCTTGAGCTCGATGGAGGCGCGGCCGGCCATGTCGGACACGAGCATGCGCATGGTGTTGCCGACCCGCGCGGGGTCGATGTGCTGGTACAGGTCGGGGTCGACCTTGATGGCCGAGGCGTGCAGGCCAGCCTTGTGCGCGAAGGCCGAGACACCCACGTACGGCTGGTGGGTGGAGGGGGTGAGGTTGACGACCTCGGCGATGGCGTGCGAGATGCGGGTCATCTCGGCCAGCGCGCCCTCGGGGAGCACCTGGCGGCCGTACTTGATCTCCAGGGCGGCCACGACGGGGAAGAGGTTGGCGTTGCCGACGCGCTCGCCGTAGCCGTTGGCGGTGCACTGGACGTGGGTGGCCCCCGCGTCGACGGCGGCCAGGGTGTTGGCGACGGCGCAGCCGGTGTCGTCCTGGGCGTGGATGCCCAGGCGGGCGCCGGTGTCGGCGAGGACGGTCGCGACGGTCGCCGTCACCTGGGCGGGGAGCATGCCGCCGTTGGTGTCGCAGAGGATGACCACGTCGGCGCCGGCCTCGTGCGCGGTGCGTACGACGGCCTTCGCGTACGCGGCGTCGGCCCGGTAGCCGTCGAAGAAGTGCTCGCAGTCGACGAAGACGCGGCGGCCCTGGGCGACGAGGTGGGAGACGGTGTCGCGGACCATCTCCAGGTTCTCGTCCAGGGTGGTGCGCAGGGCGAGTTCGACGTGGCGGTCGTGGGACTTGGCGACGAGCGTGATGACCGGCGCGCCGGACTCCAGCAGGGCCCGCACCTGGGGGTCCGTGGCGGCCGAGCCGCCGGCCCGCCGGGTCGCGCCGAAGGCGACCAGCTGGGCGTGCTTGAAGTCGATCTCGGCGCGGGCGCGGGCGAAGAACTCGGTGTCACGGGGGTTGGCGCCGGGCCAGCCGCCCTCGATGAAGCCCACTCCGAAGTCGTCCAGGTGCCGCGCGATCGTCAGCTTGTCGGCGACCGTGAGGTTGATGCCTTCGCGCTGGGCCCCGTCGCGCAGCGTGGTGTCGAAGACATGGAAGCTGTCGTCGAGGACCTCTGTCGTCGTCATGCTGATCTGACTCCTGTCGGATGAGTGGCTCCGGGTACCCGGGATCCACTGCCCCCATCATCGCGCGCTGCCCGCCCCCGGCAGGGTGGCCGGGAAACGAAAAAACCCCTCGCGGGTGCGAGAGGTCGGCGCGCGGGTCTGGGGCACGATGGCCGCCGCCGCGAAGTTCTTCCACGGTTCAGCGGTCAGTGCGGACCGGCGCGCTGCTGCCGATAATCATGGGCTGAGCAAGCACGCCCGCAGTCTGCCACAGAGCCCGTCGCGCGCGGACACGGATCTCACGATGCGGGCAGCGGTCTCCGGCCCGCCCGCACGCGCCGCCCCGCCGGCGCCGGCGCCGGCGGGGCGGGCCCTACTGGGGGGCCAGCGTCTCCGTGAGGAACTCCGCGACGTGCGCCAGGATGGACGACCGGTCCAGGGTAGGCAGGCCCACCGCCAGCTGGATGCTGAAACCGTCCAGCAGGGCCCGGACCCGGGTCGCGACGCGGTCGGCGTCCACCGCGCGGAACTCGCCGCGCGAGACGCCCTCGGCGAGCAGCGCCACCAGGTCGCGGTGCCAGGCGCCCTCGATGGCGGCCTGCCGGTCGCGCTCCTCGGGTCCGGCGTTCTGCGAGCGGTTCCAGACCTCCAGCCACAGGGTCCAGTGCGGGTCGCGGGGGCGGGTGGGCACATACAGGTCGACGTACTCGCGCAGCCGCTCGCCCACCGGGCCGCGCCGGGACAGCAGCGCGCGCCGTTCGGCGCCCAGCTCCGCCTCGCTCCACTCCAGGGTCTGCAGCAGGAGCTCGTCCTTGCTGCGGAAGTAGTAGAGGAGGTGGCCGCTGCTCATGCCGACCTCGCGGCCCAGGCCGGCCATGGTCAGGCCCTCCAGGCCGCGCTCGGCGATCGTGGCCATGGCGGCGACGAGTACGTCCTCGCGCGGGGGCGCGTTCTTGCGCGCCGCACGTACCGGTACTCCACCCGCCGCCATGGGCCACTCCTCGTCGTCCGGCCGCCGGTCCCCCTCGGGGTCAGACCTTCGGCTGCTGCTGGGTGATGCAGTGGATACCGCCACCCCCGGCGAAAATCGTACGTGCGTCGACGAGGGTCACGGTCCGCTCGGGGAACAGGTCCCGGAAGATCTCGGCCGCTTCCTCGTCACGGGGGTCGTCGAAGGCGCACAGCACCACGCCGCCGTTGCAGAGGTAGTGGTTGATGTACGAGTAGTCCACCCACTCCCCGTCCTCCACCAGCACGGTCGGCGCCGGGACCTCCACGACCTCCAGCCGCCGGCCGCGGGCGTCGGTGGAGGCGCGCAGGAGGGCGGCGATGGCCTTGCAGCGCTCGTGGTCCGGGTGGGCCGGGTCGGGCTGGGTGTGGACCACGACCGTGCCGGGGCGGGCGAAGGCGGCGACGATGTCGACATGGCCCTGGGTGCCGTAGGTGCCGTAGTCGCCGGCCAGGCCGTAGGGGAGCCAGATCGCCTTCGTGGTGCCGAGGTGGGCGTGGACCTCGGCCTCCACCTGCCGGCGGGTCCAGCCGGGGTTGCGGCCCTCGCCCAGCTGCACGGTGTCGGTGAGGAGTACGGTGCCCTCGCCGTCCACGTGGAAGGCGCCGCCCTCGTTCACGAGGGGGGTGCTGAACGTCCGGGTGCCGGCCACGTCGGAGACGTACCGGGCGATCTTCGCGTCGTGGTCCCAGCGGGCCCACTCCTGGGCGCCCCAGCCGTTGAAGGTCCAGTCCACGGCGGCCAGCTCGCCGGCGTCGTTGGTGACGAAGGTCGGACCGATGTCGCGCATCCAGGCGTCGTCGAGCTCGCGCTCGACCAGCCTCACCTCGTCGCCGACGAGCGCGCGGGCGCCCTCCGCGTCGCCGGGCGGGACCACGAGCGTGACGGGCTCGTACGCGCTCACCGCGCGGGCCACGGCGCCCCAGGCCTCGCGGGCCTCGGCGAGCTCCCGCGCGTCGGTGAAGGTCGGGTTGGGGCTGGGCCACGCCATCCAGGTGCGCTCGTGGGGGGCCCACTCGGCGGGCATCCGGAAGCCGGCGGCGGCCGGCGTGGCGTGGTTCTCGGGTTGTGCGGTCATGGCGGGAGGTCCTTACGGGCGGTGCCGGCTTACAGGAAGTACAGGCGGTTCAGGGAGACGGATTCGGCGGCCTCGGAGTGCAGCGGTTCCCCGTCGAGCGAGACGAGGCCGCTGCGCGCGTCCACATCGACCGCGCCCACCCGGGAGTTGAGGAGCAGGTCCCGCGGCCCGATGCCCCGGGTGCCGCGGACGGCGACGCGCCGGCGGCGGGTCGGCATCCCGTCCCCGCCGAGGACCGCCGAGGCGGCCGAGACGAAGGCGACGGAGATGTCGGCGGCGGTGGCTCCGTACGAGCCGAACTGCGGCCCGAGGACGAGGGGTTCACAGGTGTCGGTGGCCGCGTTCGGGTCACCGGTGACGCCGTAGGCCGGGAAGCCGGACTTGAGGACCAGCTGCGGTTTGGCGCCGAAGAACTGGGGGCGCCACAGCACGATGTCGGCGAGCTTGCCGACCTCGATGGAGCCGATCTCGTGGGACAGGCCGTGGGCGATGGCCGGGTTGATGGTCAGCTTGGCCATGTAGCGCAGGACGCGGGCGTTGTCGTCGCCCTCGCCGTCGCCGGCCAGGGGTCCCAGTTCGCCCTTCATCTTGGCGGCCATGGCGAAGGTGCGGCGGATGGTCTCGCCCGCGCGGCCCATGCCCTGGGCGTCGGAGGAGGTGATGCCGATCGCGCCCAGGTCGTGCAGCACGTCCTCGGCGCCCATGGTGCCCGCTCGGATCCGGTCGCGCGCCATGGCGGCGTCGCCCGGAAGGTCCGGCTTGAGGTCGTGGACGGAGACGATCATGCCGTAGTGCTCGGCGACCGCGTCCCGGCCGAAGGGCAGGGTGGGGTTGGTGGAGGAGCCGATCACGTTCGGCACGCCCGCCATCTTGAGCACGTTGGGGACGTGCCCGCCGCCGCAGCCCTCGATGTGGAAGGCGTGGATGGTGCGGCCGTCCAGCACCCGCAGGGTGTCCTCGACGGAGAGGCACTCGTTGAGGCCGTCACTGTGCAGGGCGACCTGTACGTCGTACTCCTCCGCCACCCGCAGGGCGGTGTCCAGGGCGCGGGTGTGCGCGCCCATGTCCTCGTGGACCTTGAAGCCGCAGGCGCCGCCCTCGGCGAGCGCCTCGACCAGGGGGGCGGCGTCCGAGGAGGACCCGCGGGCGAGGAAGCCGATGTTGACGGGCCAGGCGTCGAAGGCGTTGAAGGCGTGCTTCAGGGCCCAGGGGGAGTTGACGCCGACGCCCCAGACGGGGCCGAACTCCTGGCCGATGACCGTGGTGACGCCGGCGGCGAGCGACGCCTCCATGATGCGCGGCGAGAGCAGGTGGACGTGGGTGTCCACGGCGCCGGCCGTCGCGATCATGCCCTCGCCGGAGACGATCGAGGTGCCCGTGCCGACGACCACGTCGACGCCGTCGAGTGTGTCGGGGTTGCCGGCGCGGCCGATCGCGTGGATGCGGCCCTCGCGGATGCCGATGGAGACCTTGCGGATACCGAGCACGGCGTCGATGACGAGCACGTTGCTGATGACGACGTCGCAGGTCTCGCGGACGGCGGCGGCCTTCAGGTGCAGGCCGTCGCGGGCCGTCTTGCCGAAGCCGGCGAGGAATTCGTCGCCGGGCTTCTGCGCGTCGGACTCCACCCGGACGGTGAGCCCGGAGTCGCCGAGCCGCACCCGGTCGCCGGCGCGGGGGCCGAAGACGGAGGCGTACTCATGCGGGTCGATGTGCCGGCTGCCCGGCGCGCAGTGGTCGCTGTGGGGGGTCTTCCTGCTCACGCCCGGTCTCCGTCCGCGTGCTCGGTGGTGCCGGGGGCCGGGGCCTCGCGGCTCGGGGTCTGGCCGGCGTCGGGATTCTGGTGCGCGGGCGCGGCGGGGTCCTGGGGCCCGGGGGCGGGCGCGTCGGGGTGCGCGGGTGCGTCGGGGTGCGCGGGCGTGTCGGCGCCCAGGTAGCCGCAGGCCGCCGCTCGTGCCAGGGCCTGCGCCTTGGCTCCGGGGGCGTCCAGTGGGCCGTCGACGAGGCCGGCGAAGCCGATGGCCACGCGGCCGCCGCCGATCGGGACCAGGCCGACCTCCCCCTCCCCGTGCGGGTCGAAGCGCACGGACGAGCCGGCCGGTACGCACAGCCGCATCCCGTAGGCCGCGGCCCGGTCGAAGTCGAGGCGCGGGTTGGCCTCGAAGAAGTGGAAGTGGGAGGTGACGCTGACCGGGACGGGGGCGGTGTTGCGCACCCGCAGGCGCAGGGCCGGCTCCGGCTGCGGTGCGCCCGGGCCGGGCAGGACCGCGCCGGGGGCGTCGTCGCCGAGCGGGAGCGCGCCCCGGATCGGGGAGGAGACGACGGCGAGGCGGGAGCCGTCGTCGAAGACGGCCTCCACGTGCACCTCGGCGACCACGTCCGCGACACCCGGCAGGACGTCGTCGGGACCGAGGACGCTCCGGGCCTCCTCGATGGCCTCGGCGAGCCGCTTGCCGTCGCGCGCCGCCTCGCAGACCGTGTCCGCGACGAGCGCGGTTGCCTCGGGGACGTTGAGCCTCAGGCCCCTGGCCCGCCGGGCCCTGGCCAGTTCAGCGGCGCTGCGCAGCAGCAGCCGGTCGCGCTCCGTAGGGGTCAGCCGCACGCCGATCCACCACCTCTTGAGTCGATGGGTTAGAGCATCACTCTAACTCCTTATCTCGCTGCGAGGAATCATTGACCTGCTGGCATGGAGTGAGTCACATTGAGTGTCGCTCAAACATGTCACCGCAACAGCGCGCGCCCCCCGCCGCCCTGCCAAGGGAGTCCCCCATGCCCATCGAACAGCGCGGAGTCGACACCATCCCGGAGGAGGAGCGGACGAGCGGCCCTCGCGACCTGGTCTCGATCCTCCTCGGCTCCAACCTCTGCCTCGGCGTCATCGTGTTCGGCTGGCTGCCCCCGTCCTTCGGGCTGGGCCTGTGGCCCTCGGTCACCGCCATCGTGACCGGCACCCTCGTCGGTATCGCCTTCACCGCGCCGCTGGCCCTGGTGTCCCTGCGGACCGGGACCAACCTGTCCACCTCCAGCGGCGCCCAGTTCGGCGTCCGCGGGCGGCTCGTCGGCTCCGTGGTCGGCCTGCTGCTGTCCCTCGGCTACACCGCGCTGACCCTGTGGATCGGCGGAGACGTCATGGTCGGGGTCCTCTCCCGGCTCACCGGGCTGGCGGACACCGGCGCGTCGCGGGCCGCGATGTACGGGGTCCTGGCCGCCTTCACCGTCGTCGGCGCCGTCTTCGGCTACCGCCTCCTGCTGCGCCTGAGCAAGGTGCTGGCCGTCGCCATGGTGGTGCTGCTGGCCGTCGGCGTCCTCGCGTACGCGGGCGACTTCACCACCGCCGCCCCGCCCGGGACCCCGTACCTCCTCGGCTCCTTCTGGCCGACCTGGCTGCTCGCGGCCGTCGCCGCCGGGCTCAGCGGCCCCGTCGCCTTCATCACCCTGCTCGGCGACTACACCCGGTACATCTCCCCCCGCCGGTACGGCTCGCGCAAGGTGCTCGGCGCCACCTGCCTCGGCCTCCTCCTCGGCCTGCTGGTCCCGCAGCTGTTCGGCACCTACACCGCGCTCGCCGCCCGGGCCGGCGCGGACTACGCCGGGCCGCTCGTCGAGGCGGCGCCCGCCTGGTACCTCGTCCCGCTGCTCGCGGCGGCCGCGGGCGGTTCGGTCGGCAACGCCGGGCTGATGCTCTACTCCATGGGCCTGGACCTGGACGCGATCGTGCCGAGGACCACCCGCACCGCGGCCACGCTCGTCGCCGCGGCCGTCGCGACCGGCTTCGTCTTCCTCGGCTCCTTCGCCTGGAGCGCGCAGGCCGCGATGACCTCCTTCGTCCTGCTGCTCACCGCGCTCGGCACCCCGTGGGCCGTGGTCACCCTCATCGGGTACGCGCGCTGCCGGGGCCGGTACGACGCCGACGCCCTCCAGGTCTTCAACCGGCGGTCGGTGGGCGGGGTCTACTGGTACCGCGGCGGCTGGAACCCGGCCGCCACCGCGTCCTGGGCGTTCGGCGCCGGCGTCGGCCTGCTGGGCGTGTCGACGCCCCTCTACGAGGGCCCGCTGCTCGCCCTGACCGGCGGCGTCGACTGCTCCTTCGTCCTGTCCGCCCTAGCGGGCGGCCTCGCCTACGCCGCCCTCACCACCCGAACCCCCGCACCCGCCCCCACCCCCACCCACCCCACCGAGGAACCGGCCCCCGCCTGATCCCCGCCCCGGCATACGCGAAAGGCCCGCCCCCGACGATGCGCCGGGGGCGGGCCTTCGTACGGGTGGGTCAGCCCAGGCGGTGCATCCAGCCGTGGGGGTCGGCGGCGCGGCCGGTCTGGAGGTCCATGAGGGCCTTGCGCAGGCGCATGGTGACCTCGCCGGGCTCGCCGTTGCCCTGCGTCCAGTCGGCACGCTCGGACTTGACCCGGCCGACCGGGGTGATCGCGGCCGCGGTACCGCAGGCGAACACCTCGGTGAGGCTGCCGTTCGCGGCGTCGCGCTGCCAGTCCTCGGTGCTGATGCGGCCTTCCTCGGCGGTGTAGCCGAGGTCGCGGGCGAGGGTGAGGAGCGAGTTGCGGGTGATGCCCGGGAGCAGCGAGCCGGTGAGCTCCGGGGTGACGATGCGGTCCCCGTACACGAAGTACAGGTTCATCCCGCCCATCTCCTCGACCCAGCGGTGCTCCACGGCGTCGAGCCAGACCACCTGGTCGCAGCCGTGGGAGGCGGCCTGGGCCTGGGCCACGAGCGAGGCCGCGTAGTTGCCGCCGGTCTTGGCCTCGCCGGTGCCGCCCTTGACGGCGCGGACGTAGTCCTCGGAGAGCCAGACGGAGACGGGCTTGACGCCGCCGGGGAAGTACGCGCCGGCGGGCGAGGCGATGACGATGAAGAGGAACTCGTTGGCCGGGCGGACGCCGAGGCCGACCTCGGAGGCGAACATGAACGGCCGCAGGTAGAGGGAGGCCTCGCCGGAGTCCGGCACCCAGGCGCGGTCCTGCGTGATCAGCGCGTCGCAGGCGGCGATGAACAGGTCGGTCGGCAGCTCGGGCATCGCCATGCGGCGGGCGGAGGCCTGGAAGCGCTCGGCGTTGGCGAGCGGGCGGAAGGTGGCGACCGTGCCGTCGGGCTGACGGAAGGCCTTGGCCCCCTCGAAGATCGTCTGCGCGTAGTGCAGGGTCATGTTCGCCGGGTCGATCGACAGCGGCGCGTACGGAACCAGCTCGGCGTCGTGCCAGCCGCGTCCCTCGGTCCACTTGATCGTCACCATGTGATCGGTGAAGTGGCGGCCGAAGCCGGGGCTGACCAGGATCGCCTCGCGCTCCGCGTCGGACAGCGGGTGCGAGGAGGGCTTGAGCTCGATCGTGGGCGTCGTCATGAGTGCGTGTCCTTCACCGGTTGTGTATGGCGGACCGCGCTCACGGCGTACTAGGACGTCCGAGCTTCCCCGCATTCCGCGGCCTCGCGTTCGATTATCGCGCGCGTGGCTGCTTCGGAGAAACGGGGGATTGCGGCCCAGGGGAGATGGTGGCACCCGGGGCCGCGCAGGAAAAGCCGCCGGGTCCGTGTGCGACCCGGCGGCTCTGCCTGAGGTGGAGCTGCCGGGTCAGCCGGCTACGCGAGCGGCGAGTGCGTCGCCGATCTCGTCGGTGGAGCGGAAGGAGCCGTCGCGGGCGGCGAGGTCGGCCGAGACCGCGTCCTCGATGCGGGCGGCCCGGTCCTCAAGACCGAGGTGGCGCAGCAGGAGGGCGACGGAGAGGATCGTCGCGGTCGGGTCGGCCTTGCCGGTGCCCGCGATGTCCGGGGCCGAGCCGTGGACGGGCTCGAACATGGACGGGAAGGCGCCCGTCGGGTTGATGTTGCCGGAGGCCGCGAGACCGATTCCGCCGGTCACGGCGGCGGCCAGGTCGGTGAGGATGTCGCCGAAGAGGTTGTCCGTGACGATGACGTCGAACCGCTCGGGCTGGGTGACGAAGAAGATCGTCGCGGCGTCGACGTGCAAGTAGTCGGTGGTGACCTCGGGGTACTCCTGGCCGACCCGGTCGAAGATGTTCTTCCACAGGTGGCCGGCGTACACGAGGACGTTGTTCTTGTGCACCAGCGTCAGCTTCTTGCGCGGCCGGGCGTTCGCCCGCTCGTACGCGTCGCGGACGACGCGCTCGACGCCGTAGGCGGTGTTGATGCTGACCTCGGTGGCCACCTCGGCGGGCGTACCGGTGCGCAGGCTGCCGCCGTTGCCGGTGTACGGACCCTCGGTCCCCTCGCGGACCACGACGAAGTCGATCTCCGGACGGCCGGCGAGCGGGGTGGCCGTGTTCGGGAAGAGCTTCGAGGGGCGCAGGTTGATGAAGTGGTCGAAGGCGAAGCGGAGCTTCAGCAGCAGGCCGCGCTCCAGCACACCGGACGGGACCGACGGGTCGCCGATGGCTCCCAGCAGGATCGCGTCGTGGTGCTTGAGGGATTCGAGCTCCGCGTCCGGGAGCGTCTCACCGGTGCGGTGCCAGCGCTGGGCACCGAGGTCGTACTCCTTGGTCTCCAGCTTCACATCCTGGGGCAGGACCGCGGTAAGGACCTTGAGTCCCTGAGCCACGACTTCCTGGCCGATGCCATCACCGGGGATCACTGCGAGATTGATGCTGGTCGACATGGCGAAACCGTACTCCGTGTCCCAGCCCTCAGACATATCGCGTCCATCATGTGGACCAATGGACCAATCCGGACGCGACACGCCTGAGGGGCCAGGCGGGTGGGGGAAGGCGGTAGGACGGGGCGGGCGGTGGGGCGGACCGCTCAGTGGCCGGTCGAGCCGCCGTTGTCGCGGCGGTCGAGGGCGCGCTGGAGGGCGGCGGCGGCGTTCTTGCGGTCGGCGTCGGCGGTGGAGGAGTGGCGGACGCGGCGGCCTGCGGTGATTGCGGTCATGGTGATCGACTCCTTGAGATCACGGCGTGGCGGGGCCACGGATGAGGGGTTCCTTCAAGGCGCCGGAAGAGGCGGGGAGCGGTGCGCCGCAGGGGTTGCCTGCCGGGGGCGCGCGCTCACGACCGCCATTCGCCGGATCGGCGAGACGTTCGGCTCCTACAAAGCTAGGGCAGGTCCCGCTGTATGTCTCCGCAGTTACTCGGACTTCCTACTATCTGAGACGCCGAACGGCCCGGAAGGACGGCTCCGGCGCATCCGTTTCAGCCCTTCTCGGAGCGAAGTTCCCTGATCAGCGCCCGTACGGCGAGAGTGGAGGCGCATTCCGGCGCCGTGACGTACCCCACCTTTCTCACCGGCCGCCCCGGGCCCAGATCGGTGATGTCGACCGACTCGCCGGCCTCTCGCAGCGACAGGTGCGGCAGGATCGCCATACCGAGCCCCCGGCCGACCATCGTGAGCACCATCGCGTCGTCCTCGGCCTTGACGGTGGCCCTCGGGATCCAGTCCTGGGCCCGCCACCACGCGCGGGTGTACGAGCCGCAGTTCTCGTCCCAGTCGAGCAGGGGCAGCGTCCGCGGGTCGGGGTGCCCCACGGGATGGACCAGGGCGTACGCCTCCTCGCGCAGGACGCCGGCCAGCAGGCCCGGCGGCAGGTCGGCCGGGTCCCCCAGGGTCGCGATGGCGAGGTCGGCGCGGCCCGCCGCGACCTCCCCGGCCGTCCCGGCGCCCAGTTCGCGCACCACCCGCACCTCGGGCCGGATGCCCGGGTGGCGGGCCGTGAGCCGCTCCAGGGCCGGGGGCAGCAGGTGCAGGGCCGCGCTGCGGAAGGCCGCGACGCGCAGCACGCCGTCCGCGGTGTCCCGGCCCGCGCCGCGCGCCTCGGCGCCCATCACCTCGTACAGCCGCAGGATCCGCCGGGCGTGGCCGACGGCGCGCTCCCCCGCCGGGGTGGGCGAGGCGCCGCCGCGCCCGCGGTCGAAGAGCACCGCGCCGATCTTGGCCTCGCTGCCGCGCACCGAGTGGGAGACGGCCGACTGGGTGAGGCCGAGCGCCGCGGCGGCGGCGGTGAACCCGCCGGCCTCCGCGACGGCGACCAGGATCCGCAGTTCCTGCGGGAGGAGCTCGGCCACAGGGCCTCTCACCTCGTTCTATGAGCGTGGTTCATGGAGGGGGCGGGTGCCATGAACACAACCCCCTGCCCGTGCCCAGGATTCCCTCCTAGCGTCAGGACCATGACCACGAAGACCGCTCGCGCCGTCCACCAGATCGCCCGCCCCGCCGGCTTCCCCGCCGCCGGCGACTTCGCGTACGTCGAGTCCCGGGTGCCGGAACCGGCTCCCGGCACCGCCCTCGTGGAGAACCTCCTGCTGTCGGTGGACCCGTACCACCGGGGCCTGATGGACGGCGGCGAGGACGGATTCGCGCTGGACACCCCGCTGGAGGGGCGCTCGGTGGGCCGGGTCGTCGCCTCCCTCGACCCGGGCCTCGCCGAGGGCGACCTCGTCTTCCACCGCGAGGGCTGGCGCACCCACGCGCTCGTCACCCTCGGGCGCGACGGCGCGCGCAGGCTGCCCGGCCACCCGGGGGTCCCGCTGGAGGCGTACCTGTCCATCCTGGGCGGCACCGGCCTGACCGCGTACGCCG
Organism: Streptomyces sp. NPDC058662; assembly: GCF_042716255.1. Classification (NCBI taxonomy): domain Bacteria; kingdom Bacillati; phylum Actinomycetota; class Actinomycetes; order Kitasatosporales; family Streptomycetaceae; genus Streptomyces; species Streptomyces sp. NPDC058662. The sequence goes on from NZ_JBHXRU010000035.1 coordinate 54,686, forward strand.
CCCTGACCCGCACCGCCGCGCTGCGGGAGGGCGAGGACCTGTTCGTGTCGGCCGCCGCCGGCGGGGTCGGTACGGCCGTCGGCAGGATCGCCCGGCTGCTCGGCGCCCGCCGGATCATCGGCAGCGCGGGCTCGGCGGCGAAGGTCCGCCACCTCGTCGGCGAGCTCGGCTTCGACGCGGCCTTCGACTACCACGACGGCCCGGTCGCCGAGCAGCTCGCGGCGGCCGCCCCCGACGGCATAGACGTCTATGTGGACAACGTCGGCGGCGACCATTTGGAGGGCGCGATCGGCGCGCTGCGCGCGTATGGGCGGATCGCGTGGGTCGGCGCCGTCGCCCAGTACAACGGGGACCGCTCCCCCGCCGCTCCCCGCAACCTCTTCGAGGTCGTCCACAAGTCGCTGCGCGTGGAGGGGGTACTGGTGCGCGACCACACCGATCTGCAGGAGGAGTTGGAGGACTTCCTCGTCCCCCATCTGCGCACGGGCCGGATCGGCACGGACACCACGGTCGTCCAGGGCTTCGATCGGACGGTGGAGGCCTTCCGGGGCATGCTCCGCGGGGACAACACGGGCAAGATGCTCGTACGGCTCGACCGTTGACCCCGGCCGGGGAGTTCGCCGCTACAGCACGTCCCCGTCGCGCCAGTCGAAGTCGAGCCGCCCGGCCGGGTCCGGCAGGAGCGCGCCGGGCGGCGCCCACAGGTAGGTGGACCCCTCCTCCTCGGGGAGGAGAACCGGCCCCCCGGGCGCCAGGGCCCCGATCCGGCCGCCCCACACCGTCCATCCCCGGCCGGCGTACAGGGCGGCCCCCTCCTCGGACGCCGACAGCCCTCCGAGGACGTACGCCCCCGCGATGACCTCCTCCAGAGCTGCCATGACGTGGCCGGCGAGCCCCCGCCGCCGCAGGTCGCGCCGTACGGCGACGGCCTCGACGTACCCCAGGCGCAGGGCGCGGCCGCCGTGCACGACCCGCCGCTGCACCACGCTCCCGTGGGCGACGAGCCGACCGCCCTCGCGCACCAGGGCGTGCATCCCGCCGAGGCCGTGCTCGAAGTCCTCGTCGGAGAAGTCGCCCTCGAACGCCGCGTCGAGGAGGTCCCGTACCTCTTCCAGCGCGCCGGGGCCCAGCTGCGAGGTGTGCACGAGGCGTGTCCGCGTATCGGTCATGGCACCAGTGTCCCTCCGCCAGGATTCGGCCTGCGCCGTCCTGGTCCTGCCGGGACCGCGCCAGGACACTCGGTCCATGTCTCCTGATACCCAGCAGTGGAGCCCCACCCACGGCCTGCCCTACCGGCCCGCCGCCTACCGGCCCGAGCGGATGCCCGGCGCGCAATCCCTCGCGCGCGCCGCCGAGTTGCGGGCCCGGATGGACGAGCGGCGGACCGTACGCCACTTCTCCCCCGACCCGGTGCCCGAGCAGGTGGTCCGGGACGCCGTCGCCTGCGCCGCGACCGCCCCCTCCGGGGCCCACCAGCAGCCGTGGACCTTCGTCCTGGTCAAGGATCCCGCCGTGCGGCAGCAGATCCGCGCCGCCGCGGAGCAGGAGGAGGCCCTCTCCTACGACGGCCGCCTCGGCGACGAGTGGCTCGCGGCCCTGCGCCCCCTGGGCACGGACGCGGTGAAGACCCACCTCACGGACGCCCCGGCCCTGGTCGTGGTCTTCCAGCAGCGCTACTGGCTCGGCCCGGACGGCAGCAAGCGCAAGCACTACTACGTCGACGAGTCGGTGGGCATCGCCGTCGGCATGCTCCTGTCCGCCCTGCACCTGTCGGGTCTGGCGGCCCTCGTCCACACCCCGAGCCCGATGCGCTTCCTCGGCCACGTCCTGGACCGCCCGGAGAACGAGAAGGCCTTCGCCGTCGTCCCGATCGGCTATCCGGCGGACGACTGCGAGGTCCCGGACCTGGTCCGCAAGTCCCTGGCCCAGGTCATGGTGGAGGTCTGACCCGCCGGCCGGGCCGGGAACCGGGACCGCCCCCGCTCCGGGCTTGGGGGTACCGGAGCGGGGGCGGGGTTCAGCGGGGGCGGGTCAGCCCATGTGCGGGTAGCCGTACTCGGTGGGCGCGACCAGGGTCTCCTTGATGGAGCGCGTCGACGTCCAGCGCTGCAGGTTGGACGCGGCGCCGGCCTTGTCGTTCGTACCCGAGGCGCGGCCGCCGCCGAAGGGCTGCTGGCCCACGACGGCACCGGTGGACTTGTCGTTGATGTAGAAGTTGCCCGCCGCGAAGCGGAGCTTCTCCATCGCGTCCGCCGCCGCGTACCGGTCGGCGGCGATGATCGAGCCGGTGAGGGCGTACGCCGAGACGGACTCCATCTGGGCCAGCATCGCCTCGTAGTCCGCGTCGTCGTAGACGTGCACGGCGAGGATCGGGCCGAAGTACTCGGTCGTGAAGACCTCGTTCTCCGGGTCGGTGCACGCGATGACGGTCGGGCGGACGAAGTAGCCCTTGGCGTCGTCGTACGTGCCGCCCGCCACGATCTCGCACGTCGGGTCGGCGATGGCACGGTCGATCGCGGCCTTGTTCTTCGCGAAGGACCGCTCGTCGATGACGGCGCCGATGAAGTTGTCCAGGTCCCGGACGTCACCCATGGCGATGCCGTCGACCTCGGCCGCGAAGGCCTCCTTGAAGCCGTCGTTCCAGATCGACGCCGGGACGTAGGCGCGCGAGGAGGCCGAGCACTTCTGGCCCTGGAACTCGAAGGAGCCGCGGGTCAGGGCGGTCTTGAGGACGGCCCGGTCCGCGGACGGGTGCGCGACGACGAAGTCCTTGCCGCCGGTCTCGCCGACCAGGCGCGGGTAGGACTTGTACGTCTCGATGTTGTTGCCGACCGTCTTCCACAGGTGCTGGAAGGTCTTGGTCGAGCCGGTGAAGTGGATGCCGGCCAGGTCGGGGTGGTTCAGGGCGACCTCGGAGACGGCGATGCCGTCGCCCGTCACGAGGTTGATGACGCCCTTGGGCAGGCCGGCCTCCTCCAGGAGCTCCATGAGGAGGACCGCGGAGTGGGTCTGGGTGGGGGACGGCTTCCACAGGACCACGTTGCCCATGAGGGCGGGGGCGGTCGGCAGGTTGCCCGCGATGGCCGTGAAGTTGAAGGGCGTGATCGCGTACACGAAGCCCTCAAGCGGGCGGTGGTCGCTGCGGTTCCACACGCCGGCGCTGTTCGCGACCGGCTGCTCGGCCAGGATCCCGCGGGCGAAGTGGACGTTGAAGCGCCAGAAGTCCACGAGCTCGCAGGGGGTGTCGATCTCCGCCTGCTGCGCGGTCTTCGACTGGCCGAGCATGGTGGAGGCGGCGAGCTTCTCGCGCCAGGGGCCGGACAGCAGCTCCGCCGCGCGCAGGATGATCGCGGCGCGGTCGTCGAAGGACATCGAGCGCCAGGCCGGGGCGGCGGCGAGGGCCGCGTCGACGGCCTCCTGCGCGTCGGCCCGCGTGGCGTTCGCGTAGGTGCCGAGCACGGACTGGTGGTCGTGCGGCTGGACCACGTCGAAACGCTCGCCGCCGCCCATCCGCTTGACACCGTTGATCGTCATCGGGAGGTCGATCGGGTTCTCGGACAGCTGCTTGAGCTGCGCTTCGAGCCGCGCGCGCTCCGGGGTGCCGGGGGCGTACGAGTGGACCGGCTCGTTGACCGGCGCGGGGACCTGGGTCACAGCATCCATGGGGCTGGTAACTCCTTGACCTGGTTCTGGCTAGTTCTTGGTGATCATCGAGCGGAGGAAGAACAGGAGGTTGGCCGGCTTCTCCGCGAGGCGCCGCATGAAGTAGCCGTACCAGTCCGTCCCGTACGCGGTGTAGACGCGCATCCGGTGGCCCTCCGCGGCGAGCCGCAGGTGCTCCTCGCCGCGGATGCCGTACAGCATCTGGAACTCGTACTCGTCCAGCTTGCGCCCGGCCTGCCGGGCGAGCTCCTGGGCGATGGCGATCAGCCGCGGGTCGTGGGACCCGATCATCGGGTAGCCCTCGCCCTCCATCAGGATCTTCATGATCCGGACGTAGGCCCTGTCGATCTCGGCCTTGTCGAGGTACGCGACCTCGGCGGGCTCCTTGTAGGCGCCCTTGACGATGCGCACCCGGCTGCCGGCGGCGGCCAGGCGGCGGGCGTCGGCCTCCGTGCGGAAGAGGTAGGCCTGGATCACGCATCCGGTCTGCGGGAAGTCCCGGCGCAGCTCCTCGTGGATGGCGAACATCGAGTCGAGGGTGGTGTGGTCCTCGGCGTCCAGGGTCACGGTGGTGCCGATGGCCGCGGCCGCCTCGACGACCGGGCGGACGTTGGCGAGGGCCAGCTCGTGGCCGCCCTCCAGCGACTGGCCGAACATCGACAGCTTGACCGACATCTCGACGGTCTCGCCCAGGCCGAGGACCGCCAGGCGCTCGACGAGCCGGAGGTAGGCGTCGCGGGCGGCGTACGACTGGTCCACCGTGGTGATGTCCTCGCCCACGACGTCGAGGGTGACCTCCAGGCCCTTGCGGGTGAGCTCCTCGACGATCGGGATGACCTGGTCGACCGTCTCACCGGGGATGAACCGGGTCACCACGGGCTTGGTCACCGGGGCGGCGGAGACGATGCGGCGCATCTTGTCGCTGCGCGAAGCGGCGAGGATCACGGGACCCAGCACGGGGCACCTCCAACGGGTGGCAGAAGCAAGACATACGATCCGCCGCCGACGCGGCGGGGCCGTAGGGGAAACGCGAATCGAACCACCGTGAAACCTAAGGATCGCTCCGATCCTGGGCCATCGACAGCTGTCACGCATCCGTGGCCCCGATCTCATACATATGTATGAGAGACCGCCCGCGGGGTGGGAGAATGTCCGGGTGAAGGGCGATTACCAAGACCTGGTGGACGAGATCTCGGCGCTGCTCGGCGCCCCGGCGACGCTGGAGAACCGGGACTTCCGCCTCATCGCCTTCGGCGCGCACGACAGCGACGACGACGCCGCCATGGACCCGGTCCGGACCCGCTCGATCCTGACCCGGCAGTCGACGGCGGCCGTCCGCTCCTGGTTCGAGGGCTTCGGCATCGCCCGCGCCACCGCGCCGGTACGCATCCCGGCGGCGCCCGACGCGGGGGTCTTCCGGGGGCGGATCTGCCTGCCCGTGCGGTACCGGGGCATCGTGCAGGGCTACGTGTGGCTCCTCGACCGGGAGCCCGGTCCGGGGCCGGGCGCGCTGGGGGCGGCCATGGAGGTGGCCGAGCGGATCGGGGTGCTGCTCGCCGAGGAGGCCAGGGCCGGGGCGGACCTGTCCCGGGAGTTCCTGGCGGTGCTCACGGCGGGGCGGGGCTGGCAGCAGGACATGGCGGTGGCCGCGCTGCGGGCCGCCCTGGGGCCGGCCGGGGAAGGACTGCACGCGGCGGTGTGCGTGGCCCCCTGGGCCGGGGAGGCTCCCGCCTCGGTACCCGGCGCGGCGGCGGTGTGCGTCGTACCGGCGCCCGGCGAGGGCCGCCCCGGGGATGTTGGCGGGCCGGGGCCGCGGCCCGGGGGCGACCCGGCCCTCGCCGTCCTGCTGCGGCTGCGCTCGACGGACGCGCTGGCTCCGGCCCTGTCGGCGGCAGCCCGGC
>NZ_JBHXRU010000036.1:0-59595 GCF_042716255.1 Streptomyces sp. NPDC058662
CTCGGGCCGGGCGGCCCTCCGAACCCGGGCTCCTCGTCCGGCCCGCCGCGCGCCGGGTCGAACAGGCCGGCCAGCTCGGCGGCGTGCGCCCGCAGCCGGTGGACGGGGCCGAACAGCAGCTCGTCGGCCGCCGCCCGTTTGAAGTAGAGGTGCGCGTCGTGCTCCCAGGTGAAGCCGATGCCCCCGTGCAGCTGGATCGCCTCGCCCGCGGCCGCCCGCAGGGCTTCCAGCGCCTGGGCGAGGGCGAGCCCGCCCTGCGCCGGGTCCCATGCGGCGTAGTAGGCCGCCGACCGGGCCGCCTGCACCCGTACGTACAGGTCGGCGAGCCGGTGCTTGACGGCCTGGAAGGAGCCGATCGCCCGGCCGAACTGCTCGCGTCCGCGTACGTACTCCACGGTGCGCTCCAGCGTCCGGTCGGCCGCGCCGACCGCTTCGGCGGCGAGCACCGTGCACACGGTGCGCCCGGTGGCCGCGAGGGCGCCCGGCACGTCCGCCCCCTCGTCCCCGAGCAGCTCGGCGGGCACGTCGCGCAGTTGGACCCGTGCCTGCGGCCGGGTCTCGTCGAGTACGGTCTGGCGCGCGCGGACCAGGCCCGGCGCGTCCTCCCGTACGAGGAACAGCAGGCTGCGGCCCCGCGCGAAGCCGCCGGTGTGCGCGGCCACCAGCAGCAGGGAGGCACTGTGCCCGTCCAGCACCTGCGCCGCCTCCCCGTACAGCCGCCAGCCGCCGGAGCCGTCGACGCGGGCCTGGATCCCGCCCGCGCGGCCGCCGCCGGCCCAGTCCCCGCCGGTGTTCCGGCCGGTCAGCGCGAGGGCGGTGGCCAGCGCGGGGCCGGGGACGGCGAGGGCGGCCGTCAGCCCGCCGGTGGCGAGCGGCGGGAGCAGCGCGGAGCGTTGGGCGCCGGTACCGAGGGCGGTGACGAGCGGGACGCAGAGGGCGGCGGTGGCCAGCAGCGGCGAGGGCAGCAGCGCCCGCCCGGTCTCCTCGCAGGCCAGGGCCAGGTCGGCGGGGGCGCAGCCGACTCCGCCGTACTCCTCGGCGACGGCGATGCCCGGCAGCCCGAGCCGTTGGGCCAGCTGCTGCCAGAGCTCCCGGTCGTGGCCCGCGGGTGTGCGGACGGCGGCCTTGACCTCGTCCGGGCCGCAGCGTTTGCCCAGGATCTCGCGCAGGGTACGGCGCATCTCGTCCTGCTCCGCGGTGAAGGCGGCATCCATCGTCGGGCTCCTCCCCGTATCTGACGGGGCGTCATGTTAGGCCGATGGACGCCAGATGCCCAGAGGGCGGCGCCGCCGTCCCGGGACGGCGGCGGGATCCGGCCGCGCCGGGGCCGGGAGGGGTGGACCCGTGGCGCGGGGACGGGGACGGGGACGGGGGGCGGGGGCGGGGGCGCGGCGCGGCACGCGCACGGACACCGACGCCAGCACCGACACGGCACCGGCACTGGCACTGGCACTGGCACTGGCACTGGCACTGGCACTGGCATCTGACGATACGTCAGATGTACCGTCGTCCCCATGCCCGCATCCCGCTCAGGACCCTTGTCCGGCCCCGTGTCCGGCCCCGTGTCCGCCCCCGCGCCGCGCCGCCGGGTGGCCGTGGTCGGAGTCGCCCTCTCCGACTGCGGCCGCGTCGACGGCCCCACCCCCTACGCCCTGCACGCGCAGGCCGCCCGGCGCGCCCTCGCCGACTCGGGCCTGGACCGCGCCGTCATCGACGGCTTCGCCTCGGCCGGGCTCGGCACCCTCGCACCGGTCGAGGTCGCCGAGTACCTGGGCCTGCGCCCCACCTGGGTCGACTCCACCTCCGTCGGCGGCGCGACCTGGGAGGTCATGGCGGCGCACGCGGCGGACGCCATCGCCGCCGGCCACGCCGACGCCGTCCTGCTGGTCTACGGGTCCACCGCCCGCGCCGACATCAAGGCCCGCCGGCGTACCTCGAACCTCTCCTTCGGAGCGCGGGGCCCGCTGCAGTTCGAGGTCCCGTACGGCCACACGCTGATCTCCAAGTACGCCATGGCCGCCCGCCGGCACATGCACGAGTACGGGACGACCCTGGAGCAGCTCGCCTCGGTCGCCGTCCAGGCCCGCGCGAACGCGGCCGCGAACCCGGACGCGATGTTCCGCACGCCCCTCACGGTGGACGAGGTCCTCTCCGGCGAGATGATCGCGGACCCCTTCACCAAGCTGCACTGCTGCATCCGCTCCGACGGCGGCTGCGCGGTGCTCCTGGCGGCGGAGGACTACGTACCGGACACCGCGAAGGCCCCGGTCTGGATCCTCGGGTCGGGCACCTCCGTCTCCCACACCGCGATGTCGGAGTGGGAGGACTTCACGGTGTCCCCGGCGGCGGTCTCGGGGCGACTGGCTTTCGAGCGGGCCGGCCTGACCCCGGCGGACGTGGATCTGGCGGAGATCTACGACGCCTTCACCTACATGACCCTCGTGACGCTGGAGGACCTGGGCTTCTGCGCCAAGGGGGAGGGCGGGGCGTTCGTGGAGAAGGGTCGCCTGCTGCGCGGCGGGGAACTCCCCGTCAACACCGACGGGGGCGGCCTGTCGGCCTGCCACCCCGGCATGCGCGGCCTGTTCCTGCTGGTCGAGGCGGTGCGCCAACTCCGCGGCGAGGCCGGCGCCGGCCAGGTCGCGAAGCCGGACGGACGGCTCCCCCAGGTGGCACTCGCCTCGGGGACCGGCGGTTGGTTCTGCTCGTCCGGCACGGTGATCCTCGGACGGGACTGACGGACCCAAACCCCCCGCCGCGCGCCCGCGCGTACAAGCCCGCCCCCAGCGCGCCCCTGCGCCCGCCTCACAGCTCCCGCGCGCCCGCTCCACCGGATGCGAAGCGCGCCGGACGGGACGATGATCGATGTATACGGCCCTGGCGACCGTGTCCGTGTCCGCGTCCGCGGCGCCCCGGCCGATGAAGGGCTCCCGTCCGGCGTGGTTCCCCTGCGCGAGCCCGTCCCGCGACGCTTCCCCTGCCGCCCGTCACGACGCCCGCGCCCGACCCCTCGCGGGAGCGCGGCCCGTACGTCGGACCCGGCGGTACGGCGGGCGAAGGAGGAGCCATGACGCATCTCGCGCGAATCTCCCTGGAAGGCGGCGGTTCCGTCCTGGTCGAGTCGCCCGCGACGACGGCGGACGGCCCGGTGAAGGCGGGCCGCGTCGGCGACGTCATCCAGCAGCTGCCGAACAACCTGCAGGACGCGATGGGCTCCGTCGCCGACGCGTCCCGCACCGTACTCGACCAGCTGCGCAAGGCCGGCCCCGACGCGATCTCCGTCGAGTTCGGGGTCAACCTGGCCGTGGAGGCCGGAGTCGTGATCACCAAGAGCAGCACCACCTGCCATCTGCGGGTCACCATGACCTGGAAGAAGGACGAGCCTGCGGGTCGCGGCGCCGGCGGTCCGGGCACGGCCGAGGGGTGGACCGAGGACTGATCCCATGGACGCCACCGCCAACGGGCCGACCGGCGAGGAAGCCCCGCAACTCCTCCCGGCCGTGGCCCAGATCGTAGGACCGGACGACGAGGTGGCCGGGGCGGGATTCCTCGTCGCCGACGACATCCTCGTCACCTGCGCCCACGTCGTACGCGCCGCGGCGACCGGCCCCGGCGAAGCCCTGCGCGTGGACTTCCCGCACATCGAGGGCGCCCCCCGCACCGAGGGCGTGGTCCTGGCCGAACCGTGGCGGGACCCCGAGGACGACGACGTGGCCGTCGTCCGCCTCACCGACGCCCCGACCGGCGCGCACGGGCTGCCCCTGGGCTCGGCGTCGGGCCGCCGCGGCCACCCGGTGCGCTCCTACGGCTTCCCCGCCCAGGCCCCGGTCGCCGGCCACTTCGGCTACGGCACGGCCGGCGACCTGATCCCCGCCTCCGAGCACCGGGGCCCGCACCTCCAGCTGACCGCGGCCAACGACCTGACCACCGGTTTCAGCGGCGGACCGGTCGTGGACGAGGTGACCGGCCTCGTCATCGGCATGCTCACCGAGATCGCCGCCCCCGACGAGCACGAACGCGGCCAGGGCATCGCGTACGTCACGCCGACCGAGGTCCTCCGCGAGGCGTGGCCCGCCCTGACCGAGCAGGACGTGTGCCCGTACCGAGGGCTGGAACCGTTCACCGCGGAGGACGACCGCTGGTTCGAAGGCCGCAAGGAGGCCGTACGGCAGGTCCTGGCGAACCTGGCCGACCAGCGCGTCACCCTGCTCCTGGGCCCCTCCGGCTCGGGCAAGTCCTCACTGGTGCAGGCCGGCGTACTGCCCGCACTGGCGGCGGGAGCGCTGCCGGGCAGCGACACCTGGCTGCCCGTGACCGTCCGGCCGCGGCAGGACCTGCTGGACGAGCTCGAACGCGGCGGACTCCCCGGCGTGCAGAGCGAGGGCATCGTCGCGGCCGTCAGCCACCGGCTCGCCGTCGAACCGGGCCGCCAGCGCCTCGTACTGATCGTCGACCAGTTCGAGGAACTGCTCACCCAGCCCTCCACCGGCGACCAGTTGGAACGCCGCCTGGCCGCCACGGAGCAGATCACCACCGCGGTGAAGTCCCACGCCCGGCTCGGCGTCCTCCTGATCATGCGTGACGACTTCTACCCGCAGCAGGCGGCCCTCGCCCCCAAGCTGCTGGAAGCCGCGATGCCGGGACTCCTCAACATCCCGGGCACGCTCAGCGAGGAGGACCTGAACGACATCATCACCGAGCCCGCGCGCAACGCGGGCGCCCGCTTCGAACGCGGCCTCCCCGAACAGATCATCAACGACGTCCTGGCCACCACCCCCGACGGCGTGGCCAGCCGCCGCGCCCCGGTCACCGTGCTCCCCCTGCTGGAGCTGGCCCTCAGCCAACTCTGGCAGCGCCGCCACGACGGCTACCTCACCCACGACGCCTACCGCCGCATCGGCGGCGTCACCGGCAGCCTGACCACCTGGTGCGACACCGCCCTCGAACAGCTCCCCGCCGAGCACCGCCCGATCGCCCAGCGCATCCTGACCTCCCTGGTACGGCCGGCCGACCCCGACCGCAACATCCCGGCCGTCCGCAGGCAGGTCACCCTGCGGGAACTGCGCGACGTGGCCGCCGCGGGCGGGGAGCCGGCAGGTACGAGCGGCTGGGAGCCGAAGGCGACGCCCGACGGGGGGAGGGTCGGCGGCGGGGCGGCACCCGGCGAGGCGAAGGCTGGCCGGGCGAGGGCCGATGGGGCGACCACCGACGCGGCGGCACCCGACGCGGCGAATGCGGACGCGGCGAGGACAGACGCGCCGGCATCCGACGGGGCGACGCTCAAGGACATCGACGACGTCCTCGCCGCCCTCACGCGCCAGCGCATCATCACCACGCACACCCCCAGGATCTCCCTCTACCACGATGTCCCTCCCGGGCTGCCGGTGGCCGAGCTGATCCACGACGCGCTGATCCGCGACTGGCCGACCCTGCGCGAATGGGTCGGCCAGGACCACCGCTTCCAGGAGTGGCTGGAGCACACCCGCACCCGGCACTCCCGCTTCGCCGAGGACAAGGACCCGGGAGACCTCCTCGCGGGCACGGCCCTCGCGGAGGGCCTGGAGTGGTCCGAACGGCGCCGCCTCCCGGGCGACATCGCCGCCTTCCTCGGCACGAGCAAGGAGCACCAGCAGACCGCCATCCGCCGCAGCCGCCGCCTGAACCGCATCCTGGCGTCCTTGCTGGCCCTGGCCCTCATCGTGGGCGGACTGGCCCTGTGGCAGTGGCGGGAGGTCGAGACCGAGCAGGAGGAAGCCAGTTCCCGGCAACTCGCCAGCCAATCCAGCACACTCATCAACGCCAGCCCGGACCTGGCCGCGCTCCTGGCCATCCGCGCTTACCGCACCAGCAAGACGTTCGAGGCCGAGGAAAGCGTGCGGAACGCGGCGGCCCTACCGCTGCAGCGCCGCTTGGACGGCCACACAGCGGCGGTGCGCTCGCTCGACTTCAGCCCTGACGGAAAAAAGCTCGTGACGAGTAGTGACGATGCCAGCGCCCTGCTCTGGGACGTGAACACCGGTGGCACCCTCGTTCCCTCGATGAACCACGACGGCATCGTGGGATCCGCAGCGTTCAGCCCCGACGGACAGACCCTGGCCACAGGTAGTCAAGACGGCACCGCAAGGCTATGGGAAGCGAAAACCGGCGACCCTCTCGGCAAAACGATGCAGCACCAGTCCTGGGTGAACCAAGTGGCTTTCCACCCCGACGAGGTTACGCTCGCCACCGCCAGTTTCGAGGGCAGTCAACTCTGGGACGCGGACGGCACACCCCGCTCCGATCACGACCCGATGCCGCACACCAGCGAACCGTGGTCATTGGCGTTCAGCCCCGACGGAAGGTCTCTGGCCACAGCTACCGACGCCGGCACCGCATTGCTGCAGGACGTAAAAACCGCCGACTACCTCGGGAAGCCGATGACACACGCAGGAGCGGTGTACTCGGTGGCGTTCAGCCCCGACGGCGAACTCCTCGCCACCGCGGGCTCCGACACCAACGTGGTTCTGTGGGACGTGAGGACCCGCACGCGCACCATCCTGAAGGGCCATGGCGACGCGGTGTACTCAGTGGCCTTCAGTCCTGACGGCGAGACCCTCGCGACCGGCAGTGCTGACAACCAGGTGTTTCTGTGGGACCGGAAGACGGGTGCCCTTCTCACTTCACTGGTCGGCCACACCGACACGGTGCTCTCAGTGGCTTTCAGCCCCGATGGCTCCATCCTCGCCTCGGGCAGCAAGGACACCACCGTGCGGTTGTGGGAAATCGACACCGGCAAAGGGTTGGTCGACGACACAGAGCCCGTGTTGTCCGTCGCCTTCAATTCTGACGGGCACACTCTCGCCACCGGCAGTTACGACGGCGCCGTCCGTCTTTGGGACTTGCGCACGGGAAGCACAGAGGAACTCCTGCCCGCGCACAAATCCAGTGTGGCCTCGGTGGCGTTCAATCCCGACGGAACCATCCTCGCCACCGGCAGCTACGACGGCACCGCTCGACTATGGGATGTAGCCGACCGCAAGCCCGCGGGAGATCCCTTGCGCGATCACACGGATTCCGTCGTCGCGGTTGCGTTCAGTTCACATGGCAACACGTTGGCTACCGGCAGTATCGACGCGACGGCACAGCTGTGGGACGCCGACAACGGCAAGAACCTGGACCGCCCGATGGGGCATTCAGACACGGTGGGCGCGGTGGCGTTCAGTCCCGACGGCAAGGTTCTCGCCACCGGCAGTACCGACAACACCGTCCGTCTGTGGGAGGTGCGGACGCGCGCTCTGAAAGACACATTGACGGGCCACACCGGTCCCGTGAACTCGGTGGCTTTCAGTGCTGCGGGACAACACACACTCGCCACAGCCAGCAACGACAACACGGTCCGACTGTGGGACATGCAAACCGGAGAAAGACGGACACTCCCCGGCCACGTGCAAGGAGTCAGCTCAGTGGCGTTCAGCTCCGACGGAATTCTCGCCACCGGCAGCCACGACCAGACCGTCCGCCTGTGGGACGTGAAGGAGGGTAAACCCCTCGCCACCCTGCCCCAGCTCTCCATGCCGTCGTCCCTGGCATTCAGTCCCGACGGATCCACGCTGGCCATCGGCGACGACGGTGGCGCTGTTCGGATCCACGACCTCGGAAACCGTCTCGACCGCGCACAGTGGCACGACGAAATCAAGGACGCGATCGACGACATCTGCCGCACCCTCAACCGGGACCTCACCTCGGACGAACGCACCGCGTACCTGTCCGGCCAGTCGGACGGTTCCGCGTGCCCGGCCCCCGAACCCGCGCCGCCGCCCGGGGCTAAGCTCGCGCCATGAGCAGCGAGTCCGCACCCCGTGACGACGACTTCCACACCACCCTGCGCTCCCTGCGCGTCTGGGACACGGACCTGCCCGCCTTCGACACCGGGGCGGCTCCGGCCGAGCCCCTCGGGCTGTTCCGGGAGTGGTTCACGCACGCCGCGCGGGCCGGGCAGTTGGAACCGCACACCATGAGCCTGGCGACCGTGGACGGCGACGGGCGGCCCGACGTGCGCATCCTGATGCTGCACGACGCCGACGCCCGCGGCTGGCACTTCGCCTCGCACTCCACCAGCGCCAAGGGCCGCCAGCTCGCCGCCCGCCCCGATGCCGCGCTCGGCTTCTACTGGCCCACCGTGGGCCGCCAGGTGCGCGTACGGGGCCGGGTCGCCGCGTGCGGACCCGAGGAGAGCCGCGCGGACCTGGCGGTCCGCTCGCAGGGCGCTCTGGCAGCCGCGCTCACGGGACGGCAGAGCGAGGTGCTGGACTCCGTGGCGGAGCTGGAACGCGTCTCGGCCGCCGCCTGGGAACGCGCCGGGGCCGAACCGGACGCCCCCGCACCGACCTGGACCCGGTACGTACTGGACGCCGACGAGGTCGAGTTCTTCCAGGGCGACGCCGCCCGCCGGCACATCCGCCTGCGCTACCGCCGCACCGCCGCCGGCCAGACCTGGGCCCGCGAGCTGCTCTGGCCGTGACGGCCGGGGGGCGGGGGGCGCGTACGGCGGCCGGGAGTGTCCGGGCGGCGCGGCGGGATCCGATCCCGCCCGCCCGGTCAGTCGGTCCGGTCCGACGGCCGGAACACCGCCACGGACACGCCCTCCGCCGCCTCGCGGAACGTGACCGCCAGCGGCATCCCGATCCGCAGGTCCGCCGCCTCGCAGTCCACCACCTCGGTCATCATCCGCGGCCCCTCCGCCAGGTCGACGACGGCCGCCGTGTACGGGACGCGCGTACCGAAGGGGGGCAGGTCGTTGCGGTGGATCACCGACCAGGTGTACAGGGTGGCGAGCCCGCTCGCCGGCTCCCACCTGACGCGGTCCTCCCCCGCCCAGCAGAACGGGCAGAACTCCCTCGGGTAGTGGTGCGCACGCCCGCAGTCGGCGCAACGGCGCAGCAAAAGGCGTCCGCGGGCCGCCGCGTCCCAGTAGGGGCGGGTGAACTCGTCCGCCTCCGGGAGGTCGTACCGCACGCCGCTCACAGGAAGAGTCCGATCGCCGCGTCGAGGGACCAGGCCTGCCAGCCCATCGCGAAGAGCGCGACGAGCGAGATGAGCGCCATCATCGCGTTCTGTCCCTGCTCGGCCCAGTCGTGGATCATCAGCACGAGGTAGAGCAGGTTCAGCAGCAGGCCGCCGACGAGGGCGACCGGCGTGAGGAACCCGAGCACGAGGCCCAGGCCGAGTGCCAGTTCGGCATAGACGACGATGTACGCCATCAGCTTCGGGCGCGGCTGGACGACCTTCTCGAAGCCGCCCTTCACGAACGGCCAGCGGTGCTTGCCCGCGACGTCGGCGGCCCACGCGATGCCGGTGCCGCGTTCGAACCACCCCTTCTTGTCCTTGTGCCGCCAGCTCTCCAGCCACCACAGGCCGAGGCCTATCCGGAGCACGGCGAGCCATTCGGCCCCACTGAGCCAGACGGTCTGCATCGGCAGCTCCCACCTCTCCCACGCACGCGCAATCTGACGGTACGTCAGTTCACCGGATCGGCACCGGTTGCGCAAGGGCCCCCGGTGGTCTCAGGTGCCGGTCGGGCCGGAGCTGCGGTTGTCGGTCCGGGTCAGGGCTGCGATCAGCGCCGACACGGCGAAGGTGGCCACCAGGCTGCCCACCATGACCATCCCCACGCCGACCATGAACAGGCCGCTGCCGTCGTCGGACCAGTCGTAGTAGGCCGCGGCGGTCAGGCCGGCCGTGGTGCAGAGCGAAGCACCGACGACGTAGCGCCGGGAGGCCGCCCAGTACACGGGCACCAGCAGGGTCAGTACCAGCCCGATCACCTGCCAGGCCTCATAGGGGCCGGTCACCGATCCGTCGGGGTGGACGTCGCGGTGCTGGTCCCAGCCCAGCCAGGCGGCCCAGGCCGCGATCGGCGCGAGGACCAGCACGTAGGGGGCGAACTTCAGCGATCTCCGAGGCATGGCTCCAGTGTCCCGGCCGCCCTCCTGGAGCGGCAGGGCGCGCGTACTCACCTCCCGTTGAGTACCGGCCGCGCGCACAGTGGGGCTTCTGCGTGCCGCGGCACATCCCGGCCCGCCGGAACCCCGCCGCCCCCGTGATCGATCCGCAACCGATTCCCTCCCCCTCCGAGACCCATCAACGCTGAGTGTCGATACGATCACTCCTCATGCCTGGAGTCCCCGCACCCCCCGACCTGACCACTCAGCCCCGCCCCGTGTACGTGATCGGCGGCGGCCCGGGCGGGCTCGCCGCGGCGGCCGCGTTGCGGGCCCGCGGGGTTCGCTCCGTGGTGGTCGAGAAGTCCGACTCGGTCGGCGCCTCCTGGCGGCAGCACTACGAGCGGCTCCGCCTGCACACCACGCGCCGCCTCTCCGCGCTCCCCGGCCTCGCGATACCGCGCCGGTTCGGGCGCTGGGTCGCGCGCGCCGATGTCGTGCGGTACCTGGAGAAGTACGCCGAGTTCCACGAGCTGGAGCTCGTCACCGGCGTCGAGGTGACCCGGATCGAGCGCGCCCCCGACGGCGGCGGCTGGACCCTGCACGCCACCGGCGGGCGGGTGCTGAACGCCGGGGCCGTGGTCGTCGCCACCGGGTTCAACCACACGCCCAGGCTGCCGGAGTGGCCGGGCCTGGAGGAGTACACCGGCCGGGTGCTGCACGCCGCCGAGTACCGCGAGCCCGGCCCGTACGCGGGCCAGGACGTCCTCGTGGTGGGTGTCGGCAACACCGGCGCCGAGATAGCCGTCGACCTCGCCGACGGCGGGGCCTCGCGGGTGCGGCTCGCCGTGCGGACGGCCCCGCACATCCTGCGCCGCTCGACGGCCGGCTGGCCGGCCCAGCGTACGGGGATCCTCGTACGGCGGCTGCCCGTGCGGCTGGTGGACCGGCTCGCGGGGCTCGTCGCGAAGGCCTCCGTCCCGGACCTTTCCGCGTACGGGCTCCCCCGCCCCACCACCGGCCTGTACAGCAGGGTCCGGGAGGGGGCGATCCCGGTGCAGGACGTCGGCCTGATCGACGCGGTGCGGCGCGGCCGGGTGGAACCGGTCGCCGCCGTGACGGGATTCGACGGCGGCGAGGTACTGCTCGCGGACGGCAGCCGGATCAGCCCGGACGCGGTCATCGCGGCCACCGGCTACCGGCGGGCGCTGGAGGGCCTGGTGGGCCACCTCGACGTCCTGGACGAACGGGGGCGCCCGCGCACGCACGGCGCCGGATCCGGCACCGGCGCCGCGGAGCAGGTTCCCGGCCTGTACTTCACCGGGTTCTCCAACCCCATCAGCGGCATGTTCCGCGAGATGTCCCGCGACGCCGAGAGGATCGCCCGGGCCATCGCCCGCCACCCCCACCCCTGACCGCACCCGGCGGGCCCGCACCGCCGGCCCCCGGGGCTCCGCATCCCCGCACCCCCGCCCGCACGGTGGCTGGAACGGGGTCTGGACCCGCCCCGCCGGGGTCTGGCACCGTTCCACACACCACCTCCACCACCTTTCCTGCGCAGCCCCATTCCTGACGGCACGTCAGTTCAGTAATCTGACTGCACGTCAGTTATCGAGGTTCCATCGATGTTCATCGAGCAGGAGCGGGCGGAACGATGCTTGGATCTACTCACGGCACCCTCACCACCGACTTCCGCGCACGCGTCGAGGCCTGCGGGGAGACCCCCAGAACCGCCGTCCACTCCTGCGCGCCGCCGTCCGCCGAGGACGCCGTCGCGCTGGACGTCAGCGGGCGGCCCCTGCACGCCGAGGTGCCCGACCTCGACCGGTTCTTCCGGCCCGAGTCCGTGGCCGTCGTCGGCGCCTCCGACGCGGAGGGCCGGCCCAACACCGGCATCACCCGCCAGCTCATCGCCTGGGCCGAGCGCGTCGGCGCCCGGATCCACCCCGTGCACCCCACCCGCCCCACCGTCTTCGGACTGCCCTGCCACGCCTCGGTGGCCGACCTGCCCGAGGACGTGGACCTCGCCGTCCTCCTCGTCGGGGATCCGCTGCCGGCGATCGAGGAACTCGCCGAGACGAAAGTCAGGTTCGCGGTCGCCTTCGCCTCCGGCTTCGCCGAGACCGGCGACGCCGGCGCCGCCGCCCAGGCCCGCCTCGCCGCGGCCGTCGGCCGCTCCGGACTGCGCCTGCTGGGGCCCAACACCAACCTCAACGCCTTCGAGGCCTTCCGCGACGACCTCGACGGCCCGGCCATCGCCCTGATCACCCAGTCCGGCCACCAGGGCCGCCCCGTCTACACCCTCCAGGAGCTCGGCATCCGCCTCTCCCACTGGGCGCCCACCGGCAACGAGGCGGACCTGGAGACGTCCGACTTCATCTCCTACTTCGCCGAGCAGCCCGAGGTCGGCGCCATCGCCTGCTACGTCGAGGGGCTCAAGGACGGCCGGTCCTTCCTCCTCGCCGCCGACCGCGCCGCCCGCAACGGCGTCCCGGTCGTCGCCGTCAAGGTCGGCCGCACCGAGGCCGGCGCCCGGACGGCCGCCTCCCACACCGGGAAGCTGACGGGGGCGGACACCGTCGTCGACGCCGCCATGCGCCAGTTCGGCGTCATCCGCGTCGACGGGCTCGACGAGTTGCAGGACACCGCCGCCCTCCTGGCCCGGGCCCGCAGGCCGCAGGCCGACGGCGTGGTCGTGTACTCCATCTCCGGAGGCACCGGCGCCCACTTCTCCGACCTCGCCACCGAGGCGGGCCTCAGCCTGCCCACGCTCTCCCCGGCCAAGCAGGACGAGCTCCACCAGTGGATACCGGACTACCTGAACGTCGCCAACCCCGTCGACAACGGCGGCCACCCGGTCGGCGACTGGCGCGGCCGCAAGATCATCGACGCGATCCTCGCCGACCCGTCCGTCGGGGTCCTGATCTGCCCGATCACCGGGCCCTTCCCCCCGATGAGCGACCGGCTCGCCCAGGACCTCGTCGACGCCGCCGAGCAGAGCGACAAGCTGGTCTGCGTGATCTGGGGCTCCCCGGTGGGCACCGAGGACGCGTACCGCACCACCCTCCTCGGCTCCTCCCGCGTGGCCACCTTCCGCACCTTCGGCAACTGCATCACCGCCGTCCGCGCCTACCTCGGCCACCACCGCTTCACCACCGGCTACCGCTCCCCCTTCGATGACGCGCCCCGCACGCCCTCGCCCTCGTACCGCAAGGCACAGGCCCTCATGCGGCCCGGCCAGCAGCTCAGCGAGCACGCGGCGAAACAGCTGCTGCGCGCGTACGGGATCCGGGTGCCCCGGGAGCAGCTGGTGACCAGCGCGGCCGCGGCCGTCCGCGCGGCGGGCCTGGTCGGGTACCCCGTGGTGATGAAGGCCTCGGGCCCCCAGCTGGGCCACAAGACGGAACTGGGCCTCGTGAAGATGGGACTGACCTCCGCGAGCCAGATCCGCGACGCGTACCGCGAGCTCACCGACATCGCGCGCTACGAGAACGTCCCGCTGGACGGCATCCTGGTCTGCCAGATGGTCGAACGCGGGGTGGAGATGGTCGTCGGCGTCACCCAGGACGACCTCTTCGGCCCGACCGTGACGGTCGGCCTCGGCGGCGTCCTCGTGGAGGTGCTGAACGACGCGGCCGTCCGCGTGCCGCCCTTCGGGGAGGACCAGGCCCGCGCGATGCTCGGGGAACTGCGCGGCCGCGCCCTGCTGGAGGGCGTACGGGGAGCGCCGCCCGCGGACGTCGACGCGCTGGTGGAGGTCGTCCTGCGGATCCAGCGGATGGCTCTGGAGCTCGGCGACGAACTCTCCGAGCTCGACATCAACCCCCTGATGGTCCTGCCCCGGGGCCAGGGCGCGGTCGCCCTGGACGCCCTCGCCATCTGCCGCTGAGCCCCGCACCGGGCCCGGGAGTCCGAACCCCGGGCCCCTTCCGAGCACCGGGCCCCGCACCGGGCCCGGGGGCCCGGGGCCCCTTCCCCACGCATACGCCCCTCCCCGTACGCCCCTCCGCGGACGGGGACCCTCCGCGAACGGGAGCGCACCCATGAGCCGATCCCCCGAGGACGAAGTCCTCCACCGCACCGCCGACGGCGTCTCGTGGATCACCCTCAACCGGCCCGAGGCCATGAACGCCGTCACTCGGGACCAGCGCGAACGGGTCATCGCCCTGCTCGGCGAGGCCTCCGCCGACCCCGCCGTGCGCGCCGTCGTCCTCACCGCCACCGGAAAGGGCTTCTGCGCGGGCGCCGACCTGCGCGGCGCACTGCCCGCACAGAGTGCACCGCCCGCGGGCGCGCCGGTCACGGGTGAGCGGGACGCGGGTGCGCCGGTCGCGGGTGCGCGGGTCGCGGGGGACGTGGCGCGCATGATCCGGCTCGGCGCGCAGCGCCTGATCACCGCCGTCCTCGACTGCGAGAAGCCGGTGATCGCCGCCGTCAACGGCACCGCGGCGGGCATCGGCGCCCACCTGGCGCTGGCCTGCGACCTCGTCATCGCCGCCGAGACGGCGCGATTCATCGAGGTGTTCGTACGGCGCGGCCTGGTGCCGGACGGCGGCGGCGCGTACCTGCTGCCCCGGCTCGTCGGCCCGCAGAAGGCGAAGGAGCTGATGTTCTTCGGGGACGCTGTGCCGGCGGCCGAGGCCGAGCGGCTGGGGCTGGTCAACAAGGTGGTCCCGGACGCGGATCTGCAAGCGGTGGCCCGGGAGTGGGCGGAGCGCCTCGCGCAGGGCCCCACGCGGGCCCTCGCGATGACGAAGCAGCTGGTCAACGCCTCACTGGAGGTGGACCGGGCCACAGCGCTGGCCGCCGAGGCCACCGCGCAGGAGATCAATATGGGCACCGCCGACGCGAACGAGGGGGTGGCGGGCTTCGTGGAGCGCCGCACGCCCGTGTACCGGGGCTGCTGACGCCCGCACCGGGCGGCCGACGACCGGGGCCGCCCGGGCGGATCCGCCCTACGCCTGGCGGGGGTTGGGCCGCAGCAGGGCGAACACGGCGCCCGCCGGGTCCGCCAGCCACGCGATCCGTCCGACCTCGGGCACGTCCGCGGCCGGCATCAGCACCGTCCCGCCGTTCTCCCGGGCCGCCGCCTCGGTGGCGTCGACGTCCGCCACGGCGAAGTACGGGACCCAGCGGGCCTCCTCGCCCTGCCCCTCGCCCAGCGGGGCGACCCCGCCGAAGGAGCCGTCCTCCTGGTCGCCCTCCCCGATGCTGAGCACGTGGTACGCCATTCCGGGCACCTGCATCTCGGCCTGCCGCCACCCGAACAGCGAGGCGTAGAAGGCGATGGCGGCGGCCGGGTCGGGCACGTGCAGTTCCACCCACACCAGCGTGTTCTCGGCGGAGGCCACCTCGAACCCGGACGTGTTCCCGGACTGCCAGCACGCGAACTCCGCGCCCTGCGGGTCGGTGAACTGGGCCAGCCACCCCTCCCCCATGACGTCCATGGGCTCCATCCGGACCCTCCCGCCGCCCGCCCGGACGGCCTCCGCGGTGGCCTGCGCGTCGGGCGTCTTGAAGTGCGGCATCCAGGCGGACTTCGCCCCCTCCTCGGTGAGCTGCCCCAGCGCGGCGACGGTCCTGCCGCCCTGCTGGAAGAAGCCGTACCCGCCGGCCTCGGGTCCGGCGGAAGCGAACTGCCAGCCGAACACGGCGCCGTAGAAGGCCGCGGCGGCGCCGGTGTCGGGGCTGCCGAGGTCGAGCCAGTTGGGCGATCCGGTACGGAAGTCGGTGCCGAGCATGGGTCCTCCGAAGGAGTGCGGCGGTAGCGGTGGGCCGTGCGGTACGGGCCCGCCGGCCACGATGCCCCGCTCCGGCGCGCCGGCGCTCGTACGGCCCCCAGGCGGGCCGGGTTTCACCCGGGCGGCCCCCCGTCCGGCGGTGTCCCGCGCGGGGTACGGGCACGACCCGCGCGGGTGGCGCACGACCCTTCACATCTGACGCCCCGTCAGGTTCAATCGTAAGGTGATGGGACATGCAGGGATGGCGGCCACCGTCGTCCGATACCTCAGGTCAGCCGGCTCCCCCACCTCCGCGCCGCCGGAGCCGGGCACGGAGCCCCTGGACGCGCTCCCGCGCCCGCACCTGCGGGCCGTCGGTGAGGACGAGCGCGCGCCCGTCAGCCCCGCCGAGTTCCGCTCGGTGCTGGGCAACTTCGCCAGCGGCGTCACCGTCGTCACGGCCCCGCCCGGGGCAGGCGAGGAGGGGCCGGCCGGTTTCGCCTGCCAGTCCTTCGCGGCCCTGTCCCTGGATCCGCCCCTGGTCACCTTCATGGTGGCCCGCACCTCGACGACCTGGCCCCGCATCGCGCGCGCCGGAGTGTTCTGCGTCAACATCCTGGGGGCCGGGCAGGGCGAGCTGTGCCGCTCCTTCGCCGTCAGCGGCGCCGACAAGTTCGCCGGGGTGGTCCACGACCCCGCGCCCGTCACCGGCTCGCCGCGGCTCGACGCCGTGCCCGCCTGGATCGACTGCCGCATCCACGCCGTCCACACCGGCGGGGACCACCTCATCGTCGTGGGCCGCGTCGAGGCGATGGGAGCGGCGGGAGAAGGCGCGCCGCTCCTCTTCCACAAGGGCCGCTTCGGCCACTTCACCCCCTGACCCTGCCGGCCCCCGCCCCCCTCCTGCCGCCGGCGGGTGCGCGTGCCCACCGGCTGGGGGCCGTGCCCGGACGGGACGCCGCGGACCGGCAGGACGTGAGGGCGCCCCGGCCCGTCAGAAGGTGAGGACGCCTCGCGCGACGCGCCCGTGGCGGGCGTCGTCCACGGCCTTGGCGAAGTCCTCGACCGGGTAGACCTCCGTCACCAGTTCGTCCAGCAGCAGCTTCCCCTGCCGGTAGAGCTCCGCGTACAGCGCGATGTCCCGCTGCGGGCGCGAGGACCCGTACCGGCAGCCCATGATCGTCTTGTCCAGGTACATCGACGAGACGAGGAACGACGCCTCCTCCCGAAAGCCGGGCACCCCCAGCAGGACGGCCTGCCCGTGCCGGTCCAGCAGGTCGATCGCCTGGCGGATCAGCCGGACGCTGCCCACGCACTCGAAGGCGTGGTCCGCGCCCGTCGGCAGGATCTCCCGCACGGCCGCGCCCGTGTCCGCGA
Source organism: Streptomyces sp. NPDC058662 (assembly GCF_042716255.1). Lineage (NCBI taxonomy): Bacteria > Bacillati > Actinomycetota > Actinomycetes > Kitasatosporales > Streptomycetaceae > Streptomyces > Streptomyces sp. NPDC058662. The sequence goes on from NZ_JBHXRU010000036.1 coordinate 17,018, forward strand.
CCGCCGAGGCGTCGATGAAGTGGGTGGCCCCGAACAGGCGGGCCACGGCCTCCTTCGCCGGGTTCGCGTCGACCGCGACGATCGTGGTGGCTCCCGCGATCCGGGCCCCCTGGAGCACGTTCAGCCCGATCCCGCCGGCGCCGATGACGACCACCGACTCACCCCGGTCGACCCGGGCCCGGTTCAGCACCGCCCCCACGCCCGTCAGGACCCCGCAGCCGATCAGCGCCGCCGAGGTCAGCGGGATGTCCGCCGCGATCCTCACCGCCTGCACGGCCTTGACGACCGTGCGCTCCGCGAACGCGGAGTTGGAGGCGAACTGGAACAGGGGCCTGCCGCTCCGCGAGAAGGGCTGCCCGGGCATCCCGATGGCCTTGCGGCACATCGTCGGCCGCCCCCGGTCGCAGTCGGCGCAGGCCCCGCAGTTGGCGAGGGTGGACAGCGACACGTGGTCCCCGGGCGCCACGTGGGTGACCCCCGTGCCCACGGCCTCCACGACCCCGGCCCCCTCGTGCCCCAGTACCACCGGCGGCGGGAACGGGATCGTCCCGTCCATCACCGACAGGTCGCTGTGGCACAGCCCGGCCGCCGCCACCGCGACCAGCACCTCGCCCGGCCCCGGATCCCGGACCTCCAGGTCGTCGACCACCTGGGCCTGCTTGCCGTCGAACACGACGCCTCTCACCTGGGCTCCTTAGGCAGGCCGAGCACGCGCTCGGCGATGATGTTCCGCTGGATCTCGTCCGAGCCGCCGTAGATCGTGTCGGCGCGGGTGAACAGGAACAGCCGCTGCTCCTCGTCGAGCCCGAGTTCGTACGGGAGCCCGTGCTCCCAGGCCGCCGGCCCGGCCGCGGCCGCCGCGCCCCGCACCTCCACGGCGAGTTCGCCGAGGCGCCGGTGCCAGCCGCCCCACAGCAGCTTGGCGACGCTCGGCGCCCCCGCGTCGTCCCCGGCGGCCAGGGTCCGCAGCGCGTTCCACCGCATGGCGCGCAGCTCGGCCCACTGCCGTACGAGGCGATCCCGCAGCACCGGATCCCCGCCGCGGGAGCCGCCGGAAGCGCCGGAGCCGCCATCACCGAAGGAACCGCCGGAGCCGGAGCCGCCGCCGGAGCCGCCGCCCGCCGCCGCGTGGGCGGCCAGGACGCGCTCCAGTTCCGCGGCGAAGCCGATCTGCTGGACCAGGGTCGAGACGCCCCGCTCCAGGGCGAGCAGGCCCATGGCCACGGTCCAGCCGTCGCCCTCCCGGCCGACGACCTCCGCCGCGACCGCGCCGTCGAGGAACACCTCGTTGAACTCCGAGGTCCCCGACATCTGCCGGATCGGCCGCACCTCGACGCGTCCCGGCTGGTCCATCCGTACGAGCAGGAACGACAGCCCCCGGTGGCGCCGGGACCCCGGCTCGGTGCGGGCCAGCACGAAGCACCAGTCGGCGTCCCGGGCCAGGGAGGTCCAGATCTTCTGCCCGGTGACGCGGAACAGCCCGTCGCCCGGGTCCCGGACCGCTGCGGTACGGATCCCCGCCAGGTCGGAGCCGGCGCCCGGCTCGCTGTACCCCTGGCACCACAGCTCCTCGCCGCGCGCGATGCCGGGCAGGAAGCGGTCCCGCTGCTCCTGGCTGCCGTGGGCGACCAGGGTCGGCGCCAGCAGGTTCTCCCCGATGTGCCCGACGCGGCCCGGCGCGCGCAGCGCCGCGTACTCCTCCGCCCACACCACCTGGCCGGTGAGGGAGAGCCGCCGCTGCCCGTAGGCCCCGTCCGGGATGTCCCAGCCCTGCCCGATCCAGCCGCCGCGCCCCAGCTCGCGCTCCCACGCGCGCCGCGCGGCGACCCCCTCGTGCTCGCTGCCCGGACCGCCGAGGCCGACGGCGCGGGCGTACGGGCCCACGAGGTGCGCGGTCAGCCAGGCGCGGGCGTGCCCGCGCAGCTCCTCGTCCTCGGCCCCGAAGTCGAAGTCCATCCGTCGCGGCCCTCCCCTCTGGCTCCTGGCCGGGCTTACGCGTTGGGGCGGTCCTTGGCGGCCGCCGCCTTGGCCATGGCCTCCAGCTGGGCCAGCATCGGCATCGGGTCGGTACCGACCGTCCCCGGCAGGAAGTCGGCGATCCGCTCCGGCGTCCAGGGACCCTCCGCGTACGCGGCGCGCAGCTCGCGCGGCTGTGCCCAGACGGCGATCTTCGGGCCGGCGATCGTGTAGACCTGTCCGGTGATCCGCTCGCCGCCCGCGGCCACGGCCCGGTCGCTGAGCAGGTAGGTGACCAGCGCCGCGACATCCTCGGGCTCGCCGATCTCCGTCAGCTCCATGGGGACGTTGGCCGACATGCGGGTGCGGGCGACGGGCGCGACGGCGTTGGCCGTGACCCCGTACTTGGCCAGCCCGAGCGCGGCGGAGCGCACCAGCGAGATGATCCCGCCCTTGGCCGCGCTGTAGTTGGCCTGGGCCACCGAGCCCTGGTGGTTGCCGCTGGTGAAGCCGATCAGGGTGCCCGTCCCCTGCCGGCGCATGACGGCGGAGGCGGCGCGGAAGACGGTGAAGGTGCCCTTGAGGTGGGTGGCGACCACCGGGTCCCACTCCTCCTCGGACATGTTGAACAGCATCCGCTCGCGCAGGATGCCGGCCACGCACACGACGCCGTCCAGCCGCCCGTACCGGGCCAGCGCGGTGTCGACGATGCGCCGGCCGCCGGCCATGGTGGAGATGTCGTCGGCGACGGCGACGGCCTCGCCGCCCGCGGCCGCGATCTCCTTGACGACGGTCTGGGCGATCTCGCTGGTCGGCTCCCCGCCCTCGATGCCGACGCCGTAGTCGTTGACGACGACCCGGGCCCCCTCGGCGGCCGCGGCGAGTGCCACGGCCCGCCCGATGCCCCGGCCGGCGCCGGTGACGGCGACGGCCTTGCCTGCCAAGAAGTTCCCCATGCCGGCCCCTTCCCGCGTTTTCTGACGGACCGTTAGATTCTTGGGCAGCCGGATACCGCAGCACAAGACCCTGTTGCCCTCCGCCTCCACGAGGAGCTGATGAGACCCGTGAGCCTGCCCGCCGAGTTCCACGACATCGCCAAGCGCGTCAACAACTGGGGCCGTTGGGGCGCCGACGACGAGATCGGCACCCTGAACCTCGTCACCGACGAGGTGGTCCGGGCCGCCGCGGCCGAGATCCGCACCGGACGCCGCGTCCCGCTCGCGCTCCCCCTCAAGGAGGACGGCGTACAGGTCGGCATGATCCCCGGCCGGATCAACCCGCTGCACACGATGGTGCAGATCAACCAGGAGATCTTCGGCCCCGGCACGGTGGCCTGCAGCGACGACGCCGTGACCATGGGCCTGCAGGCGGGCACCCACTGGGACGCCCTCACCCACGTCTCGCACTCGGGCCGGATCTACAACGGCCGCCCGGCGACCACCGTCACGGCGCACGGCCGCGCCGCGTTCAGCGGCATCGACAAGGCCGGCCACATCGTCTCGCGCGGCGTCCTGCTGGACGTGGCGCGCGCCAAGGGCCTGGACCGGCTGCCCGGCGGCCACGCGGTCACCCCCGAGGACCTGTCCGAGGCCGAGGAGTTCGGCGGGGTCCGCGTCCGCGCGGGCGACATCGTGCTGGTGCGCACCGGGCAGATCCAGGTCTATCTGGCGGGCGACAAGCACGGCTACGGCTTCCCGTCACCCGGGCTGTCGGTCCGCACCCCCCAGTGGTTCCACGCCAGGGACGTCGCGGCGGTCGCGAACGACACCCTGACCTTCGAGATCTTCCCGCCGGAGATCGAGGACCTGTGGCTGCCGGTGCACGCGCTGCACCTGGTCGAGATGGGCATGCACCAGGGCCAGAACTGGGATCTCGAAAAGTTGTCCACAGCCTGTGGAGAAGAGAACCGGTACGCGTTCCTGCTCTCCGCGATGCCGGAACCCTTCGTCGGCGCGGTCGGCACACCCGTGGCCCCGGTGGCCGTCCTCTGACGGCGGCCGACGCGCCCCCTCGCGGCCGCGATACGGGCACGGACCGGGAGGCGGGACGGGATCGCTTCCCGGTCGGGCGGACGACGACTTGCGGGTGGCGGCGTACGCGCGTGCACGCCCCGAGCGCGGCACGGCAGCCGCCACCCCACGACCCGCACTCGTCAAGGCGTGCCCTTGGCGTCCCCTCGCGTCGAATCGCTCCACACCAGGGTGATCAACTTGTGACGAACCGTCAACACCTCGTTAGAGGTACACGCGCGGTTCCCGTGTCGGAGTACGAACATCGGACGGGCCGTCGGACGCGTCGTCCGCGGCCGCCTTCTCGGCGCGGTCCACCTCGCACCAGATGCGTTTGCCCGCCCCTTCGCGCTGCCAGCCCCAGCGGTCCGCCAGGCCGTCCACCAGCTCCAGGCCGCGCCCGCCGGTGTCGTCGCCGGCGGCCTGCCGGCGGGCCGGCGCCCGGTCGCTCGCGTCGGCCACCTCGACGCGCACGCCGGGCCCCCCGAACAGCATCCGCAGCACGGCCGGACAGCCCGTGTGCACGACCGCGTTCGTGACCAGCTCGGAGATCAGCAGGATCAGCGTCTCGGCGAGCGGCTCGTCGTCCCCTATGCCGGACCCCGCCAGCCGCGACCGGGCCCACCGGCGCGCGCGGCCGACCTCGGCGGGATCGGGTCCTACCTCCAGCTGAACCTGAAGCACCTGCACCGCTCACACCATCCGAACCGGCGGACACTTCGCCTCGCGACAGGATGGGATCACCCAGTGTGATCCCCTTGCGGAGCAGCTTGGTTGACCTACAGTCACCGCAACAAGCGCTTCGGGCATATTCCCGCGCGAAGGCGTAGGCGTGGTGCATACTGTGCGACGCTCACGCCGCTCAACCGCTCGCATTCGTGGGAGCGTACCGGAGCGACCCCCCGCCTCCGGCCCACAATGAGGCGGGCGAAGGACACAAACCGATATCAACTCTCTGTAATCGGACATGCGTCCCGCGTCGTCCCTCCCGCACCCCCTCTCACCCTCCCGCGTCACACGGTGCTACGGCTACGACGCCCGCGACCCCGCCCCCAGCAGTTCGGCCGCCAGCAGCTCCTCCGCGTCCGCGGCCGTCCGCCACTGCTCGGCCCGCACCCAGGCCCGCTTCAGGTGCAGGTGCACCTCCGCCTCCCAAGTGAAACCCATCCCGCCGTGCACCTGGAGGCAGTCCCGTGCGTTGCGCACGGCCGCCTCGTCCGCGAGCAGCTTGGCCGCCGTGATCTCCCCGGCCCCGGCCCCGCCCGCGGCGGGCCCCGCCGCCACCGCCGCCGCAACCACCGCCGCCGCGTAGACCGCCGTACGGGCCACCTCCGCACGCACCAGCATGTCCGCGCACAGGTGCTTGACCGCCTGGAAGGCGCCGATCGGCTGCCCGAACTGCTCCCGCTCCCCCGCGTACCGCACCGCCAGCTCCAGCGTCCGCGACGCACTCCCGACCTGGAGCGCGGCTGTCAGCAGCGCCCCGGTCCCGCGGTACGCGGAGCTGTCCCCCGCCACCGCCAGCCGGTGCAGCGGCGTCAGCGGGTCCGCGGAGCGCACCGGCTCCCCCGCCGGGAGCACCGGGGCGCCCAGGACCGCGTCCGCCTCCCCGAGGTGGGCCACCAGCCGCTCGCCGAGGTCGAAGGCCGTCACCACGGCCGTGCCCCGCGCCGCCCCCGGGACCACCCCGGCGGCCAGGTGCGTGGCCACCAGCGGCCCCGGCAGCAGCGCCCGCCCCGCCTCCTCGAAGAGCAGCACCGCTTCCGGCAGGCCCAGTCCGACACCGCCCTCGGCCTCCGGGAGCCGCAGCGAGAAGAACCCCGCCCGGCCGAGCTCCCGCCACAGCCCGCGGTCGACCGCCGCCCCGCCGTCCACCGCCGCGCGCAGCGCCTCGGGCCCGTACCGCCCCGACAGCAGGTCCCGCAGGCCCGCCCGCAGGTCGCGCTGCTCCTCGGTCGGCTGGAAGTCCATGCCGTCACCGGCCCTTCGGGAGGCCGAGGATGCGCTCGGCGACGATGTTCCGCTGGATCTGCGAGGTGCCCGCCGCGATCGTGTACGACAGGGACGAAAGCCGGTCCAGGACCCAGTCCTCCTCCAGCGAGAGCGCACCGGCCCCCAGCACCTCGGCGGCCGCGTCGTACAGCTCCTGGCGCGCGTGCGAGTACGCCAGCTTGAAGACGGAGCCGCCGGTGCCGGGCACCCCGCCGGAGCGCTGCGCCTCGCTGACGTTCCACTGCGTGAGCCGCCACAGCGCGCCGAACTCCCCGTACAACCGTCCGAGCCTGCGCCGCAGGACCGGATCGTCCCAGCGGCCGTTCACCCGGGCCGTGCGGGCGAGCTCGCCCAGGGTCCGCCGGCAGGCGACGACCTCGCCGACGAAGGCGGTGCCCCGCTCGAAGGACAGGGTGACCATGGTGACGCGCCAGCCGTCGTTCTCGGCGCCGACCCGGTTGGCGACCGGGACCCGTACCTCGTCCAGGAACATCTGGGCGAACTCGGTGGACCCGGCCAGGGTGCGCAGCGGGCGGACGCTCACCCCGGGCGCGTCCATGGGCATGGCCAGCCAGGAGATCCCGCGGTGCTTGGGCGCGTCCGCGGTGGCGGGCCCCGTGCGCACCAGCAGTTCGCACCAGTCGGCGACCTCGGCGTGCGAGGTCCAGATCTTCGACCCGGAGACCACGTACTCGTCGCCGTCCCGGACCGCCCGCGTCCGCAGCGAGGCCAGGTCGGAGCCCGCGTCGGGTTCGCTGAAGCCCTGGCACCACACCTCGTCGCCGCGCAGTACGGGCGGGAGCCAGCGGGCCCGCTGCTCCGCGGTGCCCTCGGCGGCGATGGTCGGGCCCGCGTGCAGCAGCCCGACGAAGTTCGCGCCGACGTACGGGGCGCCGGCGCGCTCCGTCTCCTCCAGGAAGATCAGATGCTGGGTCGGGGTGGCGCCGCGGCCGCCGGCGTCCAGCGGCCAGTGCAGTCCCGCGTAGCCGGCGTCGTAGAGCCTGCGCTGCCAGCCGAGGTCGTAGGCGCGCCGCCCGGGCCAGTCGTCGGGGGACGGCCGGGGGGGCAGTCCGGGCAGCGTCGTGGCGAGCCATGCGCGCAGGCGGGCCCGGAACTCCGTCTCCTGCTCCGTGTACGTCAGGTCCACTGCCGGGCCGCCGCGCCGTCGGAGCGGACGTCCTTGTCGAGGTCGAGCCCGAGCATGCGGATGGCGTTGCCGCGCATCAGCTTGTAGACGGTCTCGTCGTCGAGGCCCGCGACGTGGTCGAGGGCGATCTCCTTGGTGTGCGGGAACGTCGAGTCCACGTGCGGGTAGTCGGTCTCGAAGGTGGCGTTGTCGCGGCCGACGGCGTCGAGCGAGGCGATGCCGTGCTTGTCGCGGAAGAAGCAGCAGAACACCTGCCGGTAGTAGTACGTGGACGGCGGCTCGGGGACCAGGCCGCGGACCCCGCCCCAGGCGCGGTGCTCGCGCCACACGTCGTCGGCCCGCTCCAGCGCGTAGGGGATCCAGCCCATCTGGCCCTCGCTGTAGGCGAGCTTGAGCGTCGGGAACCTCACCAGGACCCCGCTGAAGAGGAAGTCCATCATCGAGGCCATGGCGTTGTTGAAGCTGAGCGCGGCCTGCACGGCGGGCGGGGCGTCGGGGGAGGCGGCGGGCATCTGGGAGCTGGACCCGATGTGCATGTTGACCACCGTGCCCGTGTCCTGGCAGGCGGCGAAGAAGGGGTCCCAGTAGCCGGAGTGGATCGAGGGGAGTCCGAGGTGGGTGGGGATCTCGGAGAAGGTGACCGCGCGGACGCCGCGGGCGGCGTTGCGCCGGATCTCGGCGACGGCGAGGCCGATGTCCCAGAGGGGGATGATGCACAGCGGGATCAGCCGGCCGCCGCTGTCGCCGCACCACTCCTCGACCATCCAGTCGTTGTAGGCGCGCACGCAGGCGAGCGCGACCTCCTTGTCGCGGGCCTCGGCGAAGGTCTGCCCGCAGAAGCGCGGGAAGGTGGGGAAGCACAGGGAGGCCTCGACGTGGTTGAGGTCCATGTCGAGCAGCCGCGCCTTGGGATCCCAGCACCCTCGGCGCATCTCCTCGCGGGTGATGCCCTCCAGGGTCATGTCGTCGCGGTCGAAGCCGACGGCGGCGATGTTGCGCTTGTACGGGAACCGCAGGTCCTCGTAGATCCACCAGTCGGTCGGGGGTCCGTCGGGGTCCATGGTGATCACGTACTTGCCGCCGGTGTACTCCAGGTCTCCGATGCCGGCGGTGAGCGGCTTGGGGCCCCGGTCGCGGTACTTGGCGGGGAGCCAGACGTCGAAGAGGTGCGCGGGTTCGATCACGTGGTCGTCGACGCTGATGATCCGAGGCAGTTCCTGTTCCATGACCGTCTCCCCAATCTGATGGATCGTCAGAAACAAGCTAGCCCCGCCACCCCTGGACCGACAAGCGCCGGAGGCCTACGCTCTGCGCTTGATCTGACTATCCGTCAGCTACAGCGGCGAAGGGGAGGTCCGGGACATGACGGACACCGCGACAGAACTGAGCCGGTCCGCGACCCTGTGGGAACTGGTCGCCCGCCGGGCGGCACTGACCCCGGACGCCACCGCCCTGATCGAGGCCGCCGAAGCCCCGGCGGACGGCCCGGCGGGCGCCGCGGGCGCTCTCGCGGACGGAGACCCCGCCGCCGACCGGCGGCTGACCTTCGGCGGGCTCCGCGACCGCTCCGAACGCGTCGCCGCCGGCCTGTACGGCATGGGCGTGCGTCCCGGCACCGTCGTCGCCTGGCAGCTCCCCACCCGCATCGAGACCGTCCTGCTGTCGGTGGCCCTGGCCCGGATCGGCGCCGTGCAGTCCCCCGTCATCCCCTTCTACCGGGACCGCGAGGTCGGCTTCGCCCTCCGCGAGGCGAAGGCCGAGTTCTTCGCCGTCCCCGGCACCTGGCGGGGCTTCGATTACCCGGCGATGGCCCGGCGGCTCGGCGCGCGCGGCGTCTTCGAGGCCTACGCGGACCTCCCCGACGGCGACCCGGCCGTCCTCCCCCCGCCGCCCGCCTCCGGCACCGACGTGCGGTGGATCTACTGGACCTCCGGCACCACCTCCGACCCCAAGGGGGTCCTGCACACCGACCGGTCCCTCATCGCGGGCGGCTCCTGCCTCGCGCACGCCCTGCACCTGACCCCGGCCGACGTCGGCTCCATGGCCTTCCCCTTCGCGCACATCGCCGGCCCCGACTACACGGTGATGCTGCTGCTGTACGGCTTCCCCGCCGTCCTCTTCGAGAAGTTCGCGATGCCCGACGCCCTGGCCGGCTACCGCCGCCACGGGGTCACCGTGGCCGGCGGGTCGACGGCCTTCTACTCCATGTTCCTGGCCGAGCAGCGCAAGGACCCCGCCACGAAGCTCATCCCCACCCTGCGGCTGCTGGCCGGCGGCGGCGCCCCCAAGCCCCCCGAGATCTACCACGCCGTCGTCCGCGAGCTGGGCTGCGGCCTGACCCACGGGTACGGCATGACCGAGGTCCCGATGATCACGATGGGCTCCCCGGACGACACCGCGGAGAAACTGGCGACCACCGAGGGCCGCCCCCCGGCCGGCATGTCCATCCGCATCACGGCCCCCGACGGCACCCCGCTCCCCGCCGGCGCCGACGGCGGGGTCCGGCTCCGGGGCGAGGCCGTCTGCCAGGGCTACCTGAACCAGGAGCGGACCGCCGAGGTCTTCGACGCCGACGGGTACCTGGTCACCGGCGACCTCGGCCACCTCACCGAGGACGGCTACCTGGTCCTCACCGGCCGCAGCAAGGACGTCATCATCCGCAAGGGCGAGAACATCTCCGCGAAGGAGATCGAGGACCTCCTGCACCGGCTGCCCGGCATCGCCGACGTCGCGGTCATCGGCCTCCCCGACCCCGAGCGCGGCGAACGGGTCTGCGCGGTCGTCGAACAACCCCCCGCCGCCGCCCCGCTGACCCTGCCCCAGCTGACCGCGTACCTGCGGTCCGAGGGCCTCGCCACGCACAAGCTCCCCGAGCAGCTGGAAGTACTGGAGGCCCTTCCCCGCAACGAGGCGCTGCGCAAGGTGCTGAAGTACAAACTGCGCGAGCGCTACGCCTGAACGCGGCCGGCACGCCCGGACACCCGCCCGTGAGCCCGTGGACGGGTCCCCTGAGCTCGCGAACGCGGGCGCCTGGAGCCCCTGGACACCCCGGCGGCCCCCGCGGGGGGGCGCCGGGCCGGGCGTCAGAGGCGGCTCAGCGAGGCCGCCGCGAAGAGCACGTCGCGGATCGCCTCCCGGTCGCCGTGCTGGCCCGCGGCCGCCTCCTCCGGCGAGATGTGCCCGGCGGCCAGCTGGCAGAACTCCAGACCGTCCAGCGCGATCTCCGCGACCGTCCGGTCCGGCGAGGGCCTCGCTCCCGGCGAGTCCAGTGCGATGTCCCAACCCCCGCCGCCCGCGCCCTCGATCTCCAGGTGCAGGGTCCGCCCGGGCGCGCCCGCCGCGACGAGCCCGCGCGCCGGGGCCGCCAGTCCGGCCCGCCTGCGCTCGGCCAGCGCGCCCGGCAGCAGCCGCGCGGCCAGGTCGATCATCCGGTGCAGGTGCGGCGCGGACGGCGGCCCGTACGGGTAGTCCACCGCCTCGGCGATGTCCCAGGCGTGCACCCAGCACTCGAAGGCCCGCTCCAGGAAGGCGTCCCCGAGCGGCAGCGCGAAATTGCCGTAGTCGACGGCGAGTTGGGCCACGCCCCGCCCGGCGAAGGAGACCGTGCGCACCAGCGTGTGGCTCTGCTCCCGCCACGGCTCGCGGACCTGCCGCGTCGTCGGGTAGGCCGACGCGCTCCAGAAGTACTCCGTCCGCGCGGCCGGACCGCCCTGCGGCCCGTCCGGCCCCAGCGGGTCGTCGAGTCCCAGGGCCGTGGCCACCAGCCCGTCCACCGTCATCAGATGGCCGATCACGCCCGCGACCGTGGTCCGCCGGGAGCGGCCGCGCTCCTCCTCGAACCACTTGAGCCGCACCGGGGTGTGCCACTCGGAGTCCCCGAAGTCCTGGAGCAGCGCGTCGAGCCGCGCCGTCTCGGTGTCGTACGGGTTCGCCCACACCGGCACCGGGATCCGGGCCGGGCGCTTGCCCAGGCAGTCCTCCAGCACGCGCGAGCGCAGCAGCGGCTTGAGGTCGAGGGTCTCCTCCGGGTGCAGCAGCCCCACCGCGTCGCGCAGTCGCAGTGCCTCCTCCGCGCAGGGCGCGCACTCGGTGAGGTGGTCCTCCACCGCCTGCGTCTCCTCGGGGGAGCACGCGGCCAGCGCCCACGCCCCGAGCAGCGACTTCAGTACGGCGTGCGAGGGCGGCGGCTCCGGGAGCGGCGCCGGGGCGTGGCGCGGGTCCAGGTCGTCGGCGGCTCTGCGCGGGCCCGGTATCCGCGCCCGGCCGGCGGGCCCCCGGAACGCGCCGTACTCCTCGCTCGCGTCGTTCTCTTCGTATCCGTCGTCGGGTGACTCGGCGGGGCCGTTCATCGCGGACTTCCGTATCCGGGCTGGGCGGCGTCCTCCTGCGGGAGGGCGTTGGCGGTCGACAGCAGCTGGAGCCCGAGCCGCAGCCGGCGGCGCGCCTCGTCCTCGCTGATCTGGAGGTCGGCGGCGGCCTGCCGGTAGTCGCGCCGTTTGAAGTAGGCCAGTTCGAGCGCGGCGCGCAGCGGGGCGGGCATGGACGTGACGATGTAGTCCGCGCGGGCGGCCGCGTTGGCGCTGCGCACCTTCTGCTCCAGCTCCTCGCGCGAGCCGCGGCCCAGTTCGGCCTGGCGCAGCCGGGCCACCGCCTGGCCCTGGGTGATCCGGGCGACCCAGGAGCGCATGGAGCCCTGCTTGGGGTCGTAGGCGTCCGGGTTCTCCCAGATGTACCCGAACACCTCGCGCGTGATCCGGTCCGCGGCCTTCTCGTCGCCCAGCACCCGGTGCGCCAGGCTGTGCACGAGCGAGGCGAAGCGGTCGTACAGCTCTCCGCGCGCGGCGGCCTCGCCGCGGGCGAGCCGCTGCTGCATGCGGCGGTCCCAGCGCGGTGGTACGTCCTTCGGCATAACTGCCCCCAGCCGTGTGTCGACGCATCGAATGTAGTCGGCACTCGGCCGAACGCGCCTGTTTTGGGGGAAGCGGGCCCTGGAAATGGACCCTGCGTGATAGGGACGTGGCGGTGCGTCAACCCGTGGCGGGGGGCGGCACATGGCACAGGCGTACGCGCCCCACCGCGCTCCCCGTGCGCGGGTTCGATGCGGCCGCCTCCTTGACCACTTCGCTTAACGCACAGTCCACGTAGGCCTTACGCTCCTGCCTTGTCTGGAATCTGTACCCACCGCACACGTGAAGGCGGAACGCCTAACATGGACAGCTCAGAATACGAGCGCAAGATCGCCGCCCGATTCGCCACCTTCGACCAGGACGGGTCCGGTTATATCGACCGGGAGGACTTCAGTACGGCCGCGAAGGCCGTCCTGGCCGAATTCGGTACCACGGCCCGTTCGGACAAGGGCCAGGCCGTCTTCGCGGGCGCCGAGGCGTTCTGGCAGGGGATGGCCGGGATCGCGGACGTCGACGGGGACCAGCGGGTGTCCCGCGAGGAGTTCATCACGGGCGCGGCGAAGCGGCTGCGGGACAGCCCGCAGCGGTTCGCGGAGATCGCGCGGCCGTTCCTGCGGGCCGTGATCGCGGTGGCGGACGAGGACGGCGCCGGCGCGACGCCGCCCGCGACGGCGCGGGTCCTGCGCGTCCTGGGCACCGCCCCGGACCTGGCCACCGAGGTGGCGACGGCCCTGGACACCGACGGTGACGGCCGTATCTCGGAGGACGAGGTCCTGGCGGCCTTCGCCGCCTACTGCGGTGTGGAAGCCCCCGACGCCTAACGCGTGAGGCGCGCCGCCCGAGGACCCGACGCGGGGCCGCCCCCACCCGTGGGGGCGGGGCCCCGTGTCGGCGGTGCTACGCGAAGACGACCGTGCGGCTCCCGTTGAGCAGCACGCGGTGCTCGCTGTGCCACTTCACGGCCCGCGCCAGCGCCTGGCACTCCACGTCCCGGCCGATCGCCACCAGCCCCTCCGGGGTCACCTCGTGCCCCACCCGCTCGACCTCCTGCTCGATGATCGGCCCCTCGTCCAGGTCGGCCGTCACGTAGTGGGCGGTCGCGCCGATCAGCTTCACGCCCCGCGCGTGCGCCTGGTGGTACGGCTTCGCGCCCTTGAAGCTCGGCAGGAAGGAGTGGTGGATGTTGATGATCCGCCCGCTCAGCGCCTGGCACAGGTCGTCGGACAGCACCTGCATGTAGCGCGCCAGGACCACCAGCTCGACGTTCTCGGCGCGTACGAGTTCCAGTACCCGGGCCTCCGCCGCCGCCTTCGTGTCCTTGGTCACCGGGATGTGGACGAAGGGGATGTCGTACGAGCCGACGAGCTCCGCGAAGTCCGTGTGGTTGGAGACCACGGCCGCGATCTCCACCGGCAGGGCGCCGATGCTGGTGCGGAACAGCAGGTCGTTGAGGCAGTGGCCGAACTTCGACACCATCAGCACGATCCGCATGCGCGCGTCGGAGCGGTGGATCTGCCAGTCCATCCGGAACGATTCGCCGATCGCGGCGAAGCTGGCTCGGAGCTTCTCCAGGGTGACGGCCGGCTCGGCCTCGAAGTGCACCCGCATGAAGAACAGGCCGGTCTCCCGGTCTCCGAACTGCTGGCTGTCCTCGATGTTGCAGCCGGTCATGAAGAGGTAGCTCGACACGGCGTGCACGATGCCCTGCTTGTCGGGGCAGGACATGGTCAGGACGTACTGGGGCTGGGGCTGCGGGTCGTCGCTCATGACCGCACAGCCTTTCACACCGCGCGCGTGAGGATACTCAACACCTCCAGCGACCGCGGCCGGACGTCGGGGTCGTCCGCGTCCGCCTCGGCCAGCCGTACGTGGGCCTCGCGGGCGGCGCGCACCGCTTCGGGCCAGGCGTGGTGCTCCAGGTAGGCGGAGACGGGCGCGTCCGGCCCGACCTGGTGCAGGATCCGCAGGACGCGCAGCACGGCCAGGTCGACGAGGGCCGCCTCCTGCGAGTCGCGGAAGATCGTGCCGACGTACTTCTCCGCCGACCAGCTGTCGAGCCAGGTGTCCTCGACGAGCCGGTACACGGCGTCGGTGACGTCCCCGTAGCCTTCGGCGCCGGCCAGCCACGTGTCCTCGTGGAAGGCCGGATCGGAGAGCATGTGCAGCGCCGAGCGCACGTTGCTGCGCCAGCGCCACCACGGCATGTCGTTGAGGGGCATGCCGCCCATGGTGGAGGAGCGGCCGCCGCGGCGGGAAGAGTTCTTCGAACCTTGGGCGAATGTCACGCTTTCGATCGTACGTTCCCGTTCTCCGCGATCTTCAGGCGGCTGCGGGGCCGCCGACACCCGGGCGGGTGCGGGATCCGGCACCGGTAATTCACCTGGACGTCACCGAATGTTGTGGGCACCTCACTCCTGAGTTACCTCCGGAGCGGAATGGTGCATGGACATGACCGATCGGCGACGCGCAGCATTTCGCACCCGCACCTTCCTGGCCACGGCGATGGGCGCGTGTCTGCTCGCCGGGTGCGGGGCACTCCCCGGGGGCGCGGGGGGTTCGGGGGGCTCCGGGGGCACCCTCACCGTCATGACCTTCGCACCGGAGGACACCAAGGCGACCAACATGCCCGGAATGCCCGGCATGGCCAAGGCGTACGAGCGCTGGATCAACTCCAAGGGCGGCCTGGGCGGCCGCAAGCTCCGCGTGCTGACCTGCAACGAGAAGAACACGCCCGCCGGCGCCGCCGACTGCTCCCGCAAGGCGGTCGCCGAGAAGGCGGTCGCCGTCGTCGGCTCCTACAGCCAGCACGGGCGCGCCTTCATGGCCCCGCTGGAAGCCGAGGGCATCCCCTTCATCGGCGGGTACGGGGTCTCCTCGGAGGAGTTCCAGTCCACCCTGTCCTACCCCGTCAACGGCGGCCAGCCCGTGCTGCTCGCCGGCGCCGGGCACCAGCTCGGCCGCGCCTGCGGGCAGGTCGCCCTGGTACGCCCCGACACCCTCGCGGGCGACTCGCTGCCGGTGCTCCTCAACTCCGGCCTGCGGGCCAACCAGATGCCCGACGCCTCCGACATCCGGGCCGCCGAGGACTCGGCCGACTTCGCGCCACAGGCGCGCGAGGCCCTGACCACCGCCACCGCGGGCAAGGAGAAGGGCTGCGTGGCGGCGGTGCTGGGTGAGCGCACCGAGACCTTCTTCGACGCCTTCCGGCGCGCCGACGCGCAGCGCAGGAAGCCGCAGATCTCCTCGGTGCTGGGCAGCGTCAGCCAGTCCCTGGTGGACCGCACCGGCGGCAAGGAGAGCCCCTTCGAGGGCGCCTACCTGACCAGTTGGTACCCGGCGTCCGCCGACCCCCTCTGGGAGCCGATGCGCAAGGTGATCTCCGACCACGCCTTCGGCGACGACTCCGTGGACCCGGACGACAGCGGGGCGCAGACCACCTGGATCGCGTACACGGTGCTGAACCAGATCGTGAGCCGCTTCGACGACGGCGAGGAGGTGACCGCGCGCAAGATCACGCGCCGCTTGAACCAGTCGGAGTCGGTCCCGACCGGCGGCCTGACCCCGGACCTGAGCTGGCGCTACCAGGACATGCGCGCGGTGGCCGGCTTCCCCCGCATCGTCAACGGCCGGGTGACGTTCCAGGTCGTCCAGGCCGGCCGGCTGGTCGCCCAGCAGGGTGAGCAGACCATGGACATGACCCGCACGCTCGAACAGGGACCCCGCGCGGCCTGACCGCCGCGCGGGCTCACAGCTGGGACTTGTCCCGCTTGGTCAGGGAGTACTTGGCCGCGATGGTGTTCCACAGCGTCGCGGCCGACTCCTTGGCCTTGGTCGCCTCGCCGCTCGCCTTGTTGCCCTCAGCGGCGTTCTTGGTGGCCTTGGCCCTGCCGTCCTTGCACTTGTCCTCCTCCACGTCGTCCGCCCAGGCCGCGTAGCTGTTGTCGGCGTCCGCGGAGGACTTCCAGGCCCGGGTCAGGGCGGCGGACAGCTTCACGTGGTCCGGGAGCTTGTCGAGCTTCAGCTCCTGGAGGCGGGTGACGAGCTCCTCGCGCTGGCGGGCCGCGTCACGCAGGTCACCGGCGGCCTGGCCGAGGTTCTTGCAGCCCTTGATGTCCTCGACGGCCTTGATCACCGCGTCCCGGCTGTCGTTGCTGTCCGCGAGCAGCTTGTCGAGCTGGACGGCCTGCGGGCGGCCCGGATCGACGGGCGCCTCCCCGGCGGGGGCCCCGCCGGCCGTGCCGGTGGCCGGTGCGGAGGCCACCGCGCCGGGGTCGGAGTTCTGCGGCTTGCCGTCGCCCAGCAGCGAACCGACGCCCAGGCCGACGACGACCAGCCCGACGACCGCCGCCGCGATGATCCCGGGCGAGACCCTGCGCGGGCCCTCGGGGGCCGGGGGCGGGGGCGGCTGCGGCGCGAACTGCTGCTGCGGATAGGGCTGGTGCGGGTGCTGGGGGTGCGGGTGCTGCTGCTGGCGGGGCGGTACGGGACCCTGCCGGCGCGGCGGGTACGGGCGGCCCGGGGGCTGCTGCCGCAGTACCGGCTCCTGGATCGGCGGCAGGTGCTGGGTGTGGCCCGCGGTGTCGGCATCGCCCCGGAACAGCCCGTCGAACTCGGGGGCGGGCACGGGCGGGATGTGCTGCGTCGCCGCCTCCTCGTGCGCGGCGGACGGGACCGGCGCGATGTACTGCGTCGCCGCCTCCTCGTGCGCGGCGGACGGGACCGGCGCGATGTACTGCGTCGCCGCTTCCTCGTGCGCCGGCACGGGCGCGATGTACTGCGTCGCCGCCTCCTCGTGCGCGGGAGCGGCCGGGACCGGCGGGATGTACTGGGTGACCGCCTCGGGCAGGGGCGGGTAGCCGCGGCCGTGCGGGTCGCCCGGCCCCTCGTACCCCGGACCCACCACATGGCCCGGCGCGGGCGCGGCCTGCGGCGGGTACGGCTCCTGCGGGTACGGCTGCGGCGGGTAGCCGTACCCGGGGGCCGCGTGCGGGTACCCGTACGCGGCCGCGCCTCCCTCCGGCGGGGAGGACGGGGCCTGCCCGGGCCGCGGCGCCTGATCGGGCTGCGCGGCCTGCTCGTACCACGGCCGGTCCGGCTCGCCGGGCTGCTCCGGGTGTCCGGGCGCCGGGCGGGCCGGGTCCGGACCCCACGGGGCACCCTGCTGGGGGGCGCCGCCTTGTCCGCTCTCCGTCACCGGGACTCCTTCTCCGACCTGTCCGAACCTACGGAACCGTCGGATCACGCTACCCCGTCACCCGGTGCGACCGTCAGGCCACCCGGGCCTCCAGCCTCGCGCCGAACTCCCGCACCGCCGCTTCCTCCCGGTACGGCTCCAGTCGTGCCCGGAAGTCGTCCAGGTACTCGGCGCCCCGCTCGGAGCGCAGCCCCGACAGCAGGTCCGCCGCTTTCCCGGCCGTCTGGCAGGCCTGTTCCACCTCCCGCTGCTGCACCTGAGCGGCCGCCAGCAGCAGCAGCCCGATCGCCCGGCGCCGCGCCTTCGTCCTCGGCAGGCCGCGCAGCGCCTCCTCCGCCCGCTTGCCGGCCGCCTCCGCCTGGCCCAGATCCCGGTGGCAGTGGGCCAGTTCGTCCGCGAGGTACGCCTGGTCGAAGTGGCGGATCCAGACCGGGTCGTCGCCCGACTCCGGCTCCGCCCGCTCCAGCGCGGTCACCGCCCGCGAGGACAGCACGGCCGTCGCCCGGGCGTCCCCCAGCAGCGCGTGCCCGCGCGCCTCGGCCGCGTAGAACATCGCCTCCACCCGGGGGGTGACCTGCCCCCGGGTGCCCTCCTGGGCGGCGCGCGCGAGCTGGGCGATCTCGCGCGGGTTGCCCAGCTCGGCGGCGAGGTGGCTCATGGACGCGGCGAGGACGTAGCCCCCGTACGCGCGGTCCCCGGCCGCCTGCGCCAGGCGCAGCGCCTGGATGTAGTAGCGCTGCGCCAGACCGGGCTGTCCGGTGTCCACGGCCATGTACCCGGCGAGCTCCGTCAGCCGGGCGACGGCCGCGAACAGCGCCCGCCCCACCGGCTCCTGGTACGAGCCGCCGATCAGCCCGGACACCACGGAGTTGAGGTAGTGGACCACCACGGGCCGCACATGCCCGCTGCCGAAGCGGTGGTCGAGTTCGGTGAGGGCCTCGGTGGTGGCCCGCACCGCCTCGACGTCGGACATGCCCACGCGCGCGCCGCCGGTACGGGCCACCTGGCTGTCCGCTCCCGTGATCAGCCAGTCACGGCTCGGCTCGACCAGCGCGGAGGCGGCCACGCTGGAGCCCGCCAGGAAGTCGCGGCGGCCGACGTCGCTCCGCCACAGCTCGCTGACCTGCTCGATGGCTCCGAGGACGGTCGGGGAGAACTGCAGCCCGACCCCGGAGGCGAGGTTCTTGCCGTTGGCCATGCCGATCTCGTCGATGGTGACGGGCCGGCCGAGTTTGCGGCCGATCGCCTCGGCGATGATGCCGGGCGCCCGGCCGCGCGGCTGCTGGCCGCGCAGCCAACGGGCCACCGAGGTCTTGTCGTAGCGGAGGTCGAGGCCGTGTTCGGCCCCGCACATGTTGACCCGCCGGGCGAGCCCGGCATTGGAGCACCCGGCTTCCTGGATGAGCGCCTGCAGCCGTTCGTTCGGCTGGCGGGCGACGAGAGGCCTGGCTGCCATGAAAACCCCCTGGGGCCGCGGGTGATCAGTTGCAATGATCACTTCCCGCCTGATGTGCGGAGAATCTTCCGCTCTGCGTCTTGTCGCTACCCAACGACCGCGCCCCGGCCTCCTACGCGCCCCCACTCGTGCATCGATGCGCCCCGTGTGCAGGATCGATGCTCCGCCCAACAGCCGGTTTGCGCCCGTAACCCCGGGTGACCCCGGGAGTTGTGATGGGCGTGGAAGAGACCATGGGAGTCACGGAGACCGCACCCATCCCCAAGCAGCGCGGCGAGCAGTTGCTGGACCATGCCGTGCGGTACGCGGAAGAACGGCACTGGGACGTCTTCGCGGGCACCTGGCTGGAGGCCGGCGACGGCCGGGAGCTGTGCTCGTGCGGAGCGGCGGACTGCCCGGCGCCCGGGGCGCACCCGGCGGTGAAGGACTGGGCGGGCCAGGCCACCGGCAGCGCGGTACAGGTCCGGCGGGTCTGGGGAAAGCACCCGCAGGCCTCCATCCTGATGCCGACGGGCCGTACGTTCGACGTGATCGACGTCCCGGACGCGGCCGGGTTCCTGGCGCTGGCGCGGCTGGAGCGGATGCAGCGCACCATCGGGCCGGTGGCCCTCACCCCCTGCCACCGGATGCTGTTCTTCGTGCTGCCGGGCGCCGGGGTGAAGGTGCCGGACCTCGTGCGCACGCTGGGGTGGTCGCCGAGCGCGATCGACCTCGTGACGCGCGGCGAGGGCGAGTACGTACCCGCCCCGCCCACCCGGTTCGGCGGCCGGGGCTCGGTCCAGTGGGCGCGGCGCCCCACGCCGGCGAACCGGTGGCTGCCCGACACCGAGGAGCTGATCGACGCGCTGGCCTACGCGTGCGGCAGCGAGGCGGCGGCGGAACGCAAGCGGCGTCAGGCCTGACCGCCCGAAACTCATGACATACGTAATGGTCCGGCCCTCTCCCCCTCCTCCTATGGTGAGGAAAGAACGACCACGGGGACGAAGTGAGAGGCAGGCGCATGCCGGACCAGGGTATTGCGACGGGCGGGGCGTACGGGGCGGGTGGCGCGGACACCGCGCCGCCCGCCGTGCGGGTGGAGGGTCTGTGGAAGCGCTTCGGCGACCAGGTGGCCGTCGGGGGAATCGACGTGGAGCTGCCCGCGGGCAGGTTCATCGGCCTGGTGGGTCCCAACGGCGCCGGCAAGACGACGACGCTGTCCATGGTGACCGGTCTGCTGCGCCCGGACATGGGGCGCGTCCTGGTGGCCGGCCACGACGTGTGGGCGGACCCGGTGGGGGTGAAGTCGCGGATCGGCGTGCTGCCTGAGGGCCTGCGGCTCTTCGAGCGGCTGTCGGGCCGCGAACTGCTCGGCTACATGGGCCGGATGCGGGGGCTGCCGGGCGAGGAGACCGACAAGCGGGCGACCCAGCTGCTGGAGGTCCTCGACCTCGCGGGCTCGCAGCACAAGCTGGTCGTCGACTACTCCACCGGCATGCGGAAGAAGATCGGCCTGGCCGCCGCCCTGCTGCACAATCCCGAAGTGCTGTTCCTGGACGAGCCGTTCGAGGGCGTCGACCCCGTGTCGGCGCAGACCATCCGAGGAGTGCTGGAGCGCTACACCGCCTCCGGCGCCACGGTCGTCTTCTCCTCCCACGTGATGGAGCTCGTCGAGTCGCTGTGCGACTGGGTGGCCGTCATGGCCGCCGGCCGGATCCGGGCCGCGGGCCCGCTGGCCGACGTACGGGGCTCCGCCCCCTCCCTCCAGGCCGCCTTCCTCGAACTGGTCGGCGCCCGCGGCCGGGACGCGGCCGGGGACTCCCTGGACTGGCTCGGCGGGACGGCGGGACGATGACCACGGCCACCCCTCCCGTCGCCCTGACCCCGCTGTTCGTCCGCCTCAAGCTGTCGCTGCTGCGCAACGGCCTCAAGGGATCGTCGAAGCGCAAGGCGGTCTGGTTCACCACGCTGGCCTTCGCGCTGGTCGTCGGGTTCTTCGTCACCCTCGGCCTGGCCCTGCTGCGCGGCAACGCGCAGGCGGGCACCGTCGTCGTCCTGCTGGCCGCGATCCTGGCGCTCGGCTGGACCGTCATGCCGCTGTTCTTCGCCGCCGGCGACGAGACGCTCGACCCCAGCCGGCTGGTGATGCTGCCGCTGCGGCCGCGTCCCCTCGTACGGGCCCTGCTGGTCTCCTCGCTGGTCGGCATCGGGCCGCTGTTCACCCTGTGCCTGGCCGTCGGCTCGGTCATAGCGGTCGCGCGGGGCGCGGCCGGGGTCGCGGCCTCCGTGGTCGCCGTACCGCTGTTGATCCTGGGCTGCGTGGCCCTGGCCCGCGCGGTGGCCACGGCCAACGTGCGCCTGCTGACCAGCCGCAAGGGGCGCGACCTGGCGCTGCTCAGCGGGCTGCTGATCGCGGTGGGCGCGCAGGTCGCCAGCTTCGCGAGCCAGCGCCTGTTCGAGGTGGGCGGCCTGACCCAGCTGGAGCCCGTCGAGGCGGTGGTGCGGTGGCTGCCTCCGGCGACCGCCATCGGCATGGTGGACTCGGTGAGCGAGGGCGCGTACGCGCGGGCGGCGGCCCAGCTGCTGCTGACGCTCGGCGCGCTGGCCCTGCTGCTGTGGTTCTGGGAGCGCGGCCTGACCAAGCTCATGGTCGCCCCGGACGGCTCGACGATCTCGGCGGCCGAGCCGCGCGGGGACCGGGGCACGGGCGCGTGGTCCCTGCTTCCCGGCGGCCGTACGGGCGCGGCCATGCAGCGCACGCTGCGCTACGCCGTCCGCGACCCGAAGACCAAGTCCGCGTTCGTGACCGCGCTGGCCCTCGGCCTGATCGTCCCGGTCTTCAACGCCCTGCAGGGCACCGGCTCCGTCTACCTCGCCTGCTTCGGCGCGGGCATGCTCGGCATCCAGATGTACAACCAGTTCGGGCAGGACACCTCGGCGTTCTGGATGGTGGCGCAGACCATCTCGACCACGCGTGACGCGTACGTCGAACTGCGCGCCCGGGCCGCCGCGCTGGCCCTCGTCACGGTCCCGTTCACGGTCTTCGTGGCGGTGGTGACGGCCGCCCTGGTCGGCGACTGGTCCGGCTTCCCGGCGGCCCTGGGCCTGTCGCTGGCCCTGGTGGGCGCGATGTTCTGCACCGGTGCCGTGGCCTCGGCGCGCTTCGCGTACTCCATCCCGACGGACGGCGCCTTCAAGAACGTCGCCCCGGGCCAGGGCGGGCTCGCGTGGATGAGCATCTTCGGCGGCATGCTGGTGGCGGCGGTGATCTGCGCGCCCGTGATCGCGCTGACGGTCTACACGGCCGTGGCGGACCGGCAGGACATCGGCTGGCTCGTGCTGCCGCTGGGCATCGCCTGGGGCCTGGCGGCCGCGTGGGCGGGCCTGCGGCTGGCGGCGCCGGTGGTGGCGCGCAAGCTGCCGGAGATCCTGCTCGCGGTGAGCAAGGGCTGAGGCGGCCGGCCCGGGCCTGACCGCCGCCGGACCGGCCCGGCGGCCCTGCTGAGGCCCGGCCGCCCCTGCTGCGGCCCGCCCGCACCTGCTGCGGCCCGCCCGCACCTGCTCGGCCCGCCCGCACCTGCTCGGCCCGCCTGCCCCGCCCTGCTGCGGCGCGGGCGGGCGGGCCGTCGGCGGTCAGGTCCGGGGGGCGCGGGCCCCGATGCTGTCGAGGAAGGGCTCCAGGGCCGCGCGCCAGGCCGCGGGCTGGTCGTAGTGGAGGTAGTGCCCGGCGTCGGCGATCTCCGCGTACCGGCCGCCGGGCAGGACGCGGACCATCTCCTGGGCCTCCGCACGGCCCAGCTCGCCGTCGAGGCCGCGGACCACCAGGGCCGGGCAGCGGACCTGCGCCAGCTCCTCCCAGTGGGCGTCGTGCACCCAGGTCTCACGGGCCGTCAGCATCTGCTGCCGCGAGAAGAGCGGACGCCAGCCGTCCGGGGCCTGGTGCATGACCTCGGCGAAGAAGGCGCCCCGCCCCGGGTCGGGGCGCTCCACCCGGGGATCGTCCTCGCCGAACCAGCGGCGGGCCGCGTCCTGGGTGGGGAAGGGCAGCGGCCAGCGGTGGAACCAGTCCGCCCACTCCTGCTGGGAGGCCTCGCCGAGGGCCGAGGCGCGCATGTCGCAGATCACCAGGGCCTCGACCAGGTCCGGCCGGCGGGCGGCCAACTGCCAGGCGGTGAGGGCGCCCATGGAGTGGCCGATGAGGGTCACGGGGGCGAGGCCGAGCTGCTCGACGACCGCCTCGGCGTCCGCCACGAAGGCCTCGCGGGTGTAGGGGCCGGCGGGCGGGCGGTCGCTGTGGCCGTGCCCGCGCTGGTCGAGGGCCACGACGCGGCGGCGCTCGGAGAGCCAGCGCGCGGTGCCGGCCCAGTGCAGGGCGCGGCCCATCAGGCCGTGGAGTAACAGCACGCCGGGCGGCTCCGCGCCGGCGGTCCCGGCGGCGCGCCCGGGTTCGGCGGCCGGGGCGGGCTCGGCGGCGGCCGGGACGGGCTCGGCGGCGCGGGATTCGCGGAATTCCCAGGCGGCCAGGCGTACCCCGTCGGCTCCCGTCACATCGATGCGCTGTATCACCGCAGATGCACCCCCTTCGCTCCCGGCCAGAGTATCGAACCTGCATTCGAAAACACGGTTCTCTCCGCCAACACCGCTCTTTCGAGTGACCTTGCTCAAGGATTGGCCGCCGCTGCCGATGGAGATCCTTTCAACAGGGAGGCGGGCCGCTCGGGGAAGACGGTCCGCCGGGGGACGACCTTGAGAGCTCGGGGCTCCAGGTCAACAGGGGAGGACCGGTCCCGGCGCCGCGAGGCGCCGGGACCACCCACCGCGAGGCGACCGGCTCGGGCTCAGCGCTTCGCCACGAAGACGTGGGAGGCGATCTCCGCCTCCAGCTCGGCGGCCTCGCCGCCGCTGCCGACCAGCACTCCGCCCGGCGACTCGGTCACGCTCACCACCGAGCCGGGCTGCACGCCGGCCCGGCGCAGCGTGTACATCAGCTGGGCGTCCGTCTGGATGGGCTCGCCGATCCGGCGGACCACCACCGTCTTGCCCTCGGTGCCCGGGTCGAGCTCGGCCAGGCTGACCATCCCGTCCTCGATGAACGGGTCGGCCTCGGCCTTCTCGCCCAACTCCTCCAGCCCCGGGATCGGATTCCCGTACGGCGACTCGGTCGGGTGGCGCAGCAGCTCCAGCACCCGCCGCTCCACCGCCTCACTCATCACGTGCTCCCAGCGGCAGGCCTCGGCGTGCACCTGCTCCCACTCCAGGCCGATGACATCGACGAGCAGGCACTCCGCGAGACGGTGCTTGCGCATCACCCGCGTCGCCAGCCGGCGCCCTTCCTCCGTCAGCTCCAGGTGCCGGTCGCTGGCGACGGCCACCAGGCCGTCCCGCTCCATCCGCGCCACCGTCTGGCTCACCGTCGGGCCGCTCTGATCGAGCCGCTCGGCGATACGGGCGCGCATGGGGACCACACCTTCCTCTTCCAGCTCAAGGATGGTGCGGAGATACATCTCCGTAGTGTCGATCAGTCCGGACATTCGTGCCCCTCGGATTGCGTGCGCTGGCCCTGCCCCCAATTCTGACGCATTGAGCCGTCAACCGTCCCGTGGCGGGCGTCAAGGCCCGTCCTGGACATCTCCGGCGGAACTTCCGGGAGATCGCCCGGAAGATGTCCTGGAGACCACCGGGAAGGACGGGAAGATCGCCCGCGCGGTCTCGGGGGCGCCCGAGCGCCCCACCGCGCCGGCCCGGGCCCGGCATTGACGTCCGTATTGACACGCGCTTGGTCCAGACCGCACGGTGAGCGGCGGACACGGACCCCATCCCACCCCCGGAAGGCCATCGGCGTATGAGCGAGAGCAAGCTGGCCGGTCAGTTCTTCGACGCCGCCATCGGCCTGCTGGAGCGGGTGCGGGACGAGGAGTCCGCGCGCATCGCGGAGGCCGGGTCCCTGGTCGCCGACGCCGTCGCCGCCGGGAACCGGCTCTTCGCCTTCGGCGCCGGGCACTCCTCGCTGCCCGCCCAGGACGTGGTCTACCGGGCCGGTGGGATGGCCCTGATGAACTTCCTCGCCGTTCCGGGCACGGTCGGCATCGACGTCATGCCCGCGACGCTCGGCAGCGCCCTGGAGCGGGTCGACGGCCTCGCCGGCGCCGTGCTGGACAGCAGCCCCGCCTCGGCCGGCGACGTCCTCGTGATCATCTCGCTCTCCGGGCGCAACGCCCTGCCGGTGGAGATGGCGATGAACGCCCGCGCGATCGGCCTCAAGGTCATCGGCGTGACCTCGGTGGCGTACGCGACGGACACCAAGTCCCGGCACGTCTCCCACACCTTCCTCAAGGACCACTGCGACGTGGTCCTCGACAGCAAGATCGCCGTCGGTGACGCCGAGCTGAGCGTCGACGGCATCGACGCCCCCTTCGCGCCCGCCTCCACCGTGGTCACCAGCGCGATCATGCAGGCGGTCATGGCGGCGGCGGCCGGCGAACTCCTCGCCCGCGGCGTCGAGCCCCCGCTGCTGCGCTCGGGCAACGTCGACGGCGGCCACGAGTGGAACGGCCGCGTGATGCAGGAGTACGGCGACCGCATCTTCTTCCGCCACTGAGCCCCGCGGACCGCCCGCGGGGGCCGCGGCACTCCCGGTCCGCCCGGATTCAGATCGGGGTGCGGGCGGCGAGGTCCAGGTCCGCCGCCACACGGGCGGCCACCTCCTCCGCGTAGGTCGCGTCGGCCCGCTCGAACGCGGGCCGCGAGGGCCCGCGCAGGAAGGTCAGGGCTCCCAGCGTCCGCCCTCGGCTCCGCAGCACCGTGCACAGCGCGTGCGCCGCGCCGGAGGGCCACTGCCGGGCCCGCGCCCACTCCGGGTCCGCCTCCCCGCGCGGAGCGCTGCTGCGCACCGAGCCGATCCGGTCCAGCGCCTGCAGCGCCGGGTGCCCGGCCCCGTAGCGGACGGGGAGCGGCCCCGGCCCGGACAGCGCCGGCGGGGACGCCAGGGACCGTACGAGCCGTCGCCGGCCGGGCTCGGACGCCGGGGCCCGTACGTCCAGCACGTCCAGCAGCGCGTGCTCGGCGAAGCCCGCCAGCGCGAAGTCCAGCCGGACCGCCGCCGCCTCGGCCGGGTCCTCGCACTCGGCGGCGGCCCGCCCCGCGCGGTGCAGCTGGTGGGCCCGGAACCGCAGCTGCGCCGTGTCCAGCTGCGCCTGCCTGGACTCGGTGACGTCCTGGAACAGCCAGCCGACCCCGAGCGGTACGGGCTCCTCCGCCAACGGCGAGGCCAGCCGCAGGAACCCGCACCGCAGGCACCGCCGGCGCACCCCCTCGGCGGTGCGCACCGACACCCACAGCTCCACCGGCGCGGGCGGCGCGCCCTCGGCGAGCACGTGCTGGAGCGCCCCCTCCAGCTCCTCCACGCCCTGGGCGAGCAGCTCCCCCAGCGGGCGCCCGAGCAGCGCGGTGCGCCCGGTCCCGAGGGCGCGGGCGGCGTGCGCGTTCACCACGGCGGGCCGCAGGTCGACGTCGACCAGGACCACGCCCCACGAGGCGTCCTCCATCAGCGCCTCGGCCAGCGCGATGGACCGCTCCAGGTCGATCTGGGCGTGCACCTCGCTGAACGCGCAGTAGACCCCGGCCGGTTTCCCGTCGCCACCCGCCACCGCGGCCGACTGCGTCCGTACGAGGACCCGGCCGCCGTCCTTGGTCAGCAGGGCGAACTCGTGGACCTGGCGGCCGGGGACGTCCTGGACGGCCATGAGCCGGTCCTCGACGTCCCGGGCGTCGGCCGGCCGGACCGCCCATCCCGCGAAGCCCTTGCGGCCCACGGCCTCGGCGGCGGGCCAGCCCAGGATCCGCTCGGCCTCCCGGTTCCAGTGGGTGATCACGCCGTCGGCGTCGAACGCGCACAGGGCGGCGTCCATCCCGTCCAACAGCGCTGCCAGCAGGTCGTCGGCGGCGGTCTCATGGCGTCCGGAAGCACTCACCTGGCACCCCCCGCAGGCGTTCGCGTGTGCGGCACGTCAGATCATTGAACTGGAACGTGACGCAGCCCACACCCCGTTCCTCCGAATACCCCGGAATGATCCGTTTCGGTACGCGTCGGTCCTGGGGCGGGCCGGGGAAATAATCGCTTGTGCGCCGCGCGGACGGCTCCTAGGCTCGTCGTACACGAGAAGGGAGGTGGTTCCCGAAATGTACGGAAACCGGACGCGTGAGGTGACTGCGGGCTGAGCGCCCGTCGTCGCACGCACCTGTTGCGGTGCCCGGCGGGATCGCCAGGCGCCAATCCCAAGCAGTCACCCGACCCGCGGGCTCGCCGGTACGTCCGGCCGGCTCCTCTCACTGCAGGAGAGGAACCCGAGCCCGCGGGTCGTCTGCGTCCGCGCCCGCGCGCGGGCGCCCGGGCGCCCTAGGGGCAGAGCCGTTCCACGCGCCACTGTCCGGGGCCGTCGGCCTCCCGGGCGTACCGCAGGCGGTCGTGGAGGCGGTTCTCGTGCCCCTGCCAGAACTCCACCTCCCGCGGGGTGACCCGGTAGCCGCCCCACTCTGTCGGGACCGGCACCTGCTCTCCCTCCGGGTAGCGGGCCGCGAGCTCCGCGTAGCGGCGGTCCAGTTCCGTGCGGGATCCGATCACCGCGGACTGCTCGCTCGCCCACGCGCCGAGCTGGGAGCCGTGCGGGCGGGAGCGGAAGTACGCCGCCGTCTCGTCGCGGCCGATCCGGGCCGCCGTGCCGGTGACGACGACCTGGCGGGCGATGGGGTGCCACGGGAAGAGCAGCGCGACGTGCGGGTTCTCGGCGAGCTCGCGGCCCTTGCGCGAGCCGTAGTTGGTGAAGAAGACGAAGCCCCGCTCGTCGAACCGCTTCAGCAGCACCGTCCGGGAGCTGGGGCGGCCGTCCGCCGTCGCGGTCGAGACGACCATCGCGTTCGGCTCGAAGACGTGCGCGTCCGCGGCCTGCTGGAACCACCGGGCGAACTGCCGCATGGGGTCCTCGGCGAGGGACTCCTCCTCGACGATCTCCGAGCGGTACTGCTTGCGCATGGCGGCGGGGTCAAGGTCGTGATCGGTCACGCGGGCCATCCTGCCCCAGGAGGGCGACGGGCGGTGTGCCGTATGTCACGCTTCCGCAGTCCATCCGGAACGGACAAAATCTTGGGGCCGGTCCGACGGCCCCCGCGCGGGTGACCATCGGCCGTGCCGGGCATCAACGGGGATGACCGCGCCGGACCGCGAATCACGCCGGGAGCCGCGCGTGTTCGCACTATCTGAGGGAGCCGCCTGATGTCCGAGTTCGTACCCGGGCTCGAAGGGGTCGTCGCGTTCGAGACGGAGATCGCCGAGCCCGACAAGGAAGGTGGCGCCCTGCGCTACCGGGGCGTCGACATCGAAGACCTCGTGGGTCACGTCTCCTTCGGGAACGTCTGGGGTCTGCTGGTCGACGGGGCGTTCAACCCCGGCCTGCCGGCCGCCGAGCCCTTCCCGATCCCGGTCCATTCCGGGGACATCCGCGTCGACGTGCAGTCCGCGCTCGCCATGCTCGCCCCCGTGTGGGGTCTGAAACCGCTGCTGGACATCGACGAGCGGACCGCCCGCGACAACCTCGCCCGGGCGGCGGTCATGGCCCTGTCGTACGTCGCCCAGTCCGCCCGCGGCCAGGGCCTGCCGATGGTGCCGCAGAGCGAGATCGACAAGGCCGATTCCGTCGTCGAACGGTTCATGATCCGCTGGCGCGGCGAGCCGGACCCGCGCCACGTCAAGGCTGTGGACGCCTACTGGACCTCGGCCGCCGAGCACGGGATGAACGCCTCCACCTTCACGGCCCGGGTGATCGCGTCGACCGGCGCGGACGTCGCCGCGGCGCTGTCCGGCGCCGTCGGCGCCATGTCGGGTCCGCTGCACGGCGGGGCGCCCTCGCGCGTCCTCGGCATGATCGAGGAGATCGAGCGCACCGGCGACGCCGTGGCGTACGTGAAGCGGGCCCTGGACAAGGGCGAGCGGCTGATGGGCTTCGGGCACCGCGTCTACCGCGCCGAGGACCCGCGCGCGCGGGTGCTGCGGCGTACGGCCAAGGAGCTCGACGCGCCGCGCTACGAGGTGGCCGCAGCGCTGGAGAAGGCCGCGCTGGAGGAGTTGCACGCGCGCCGCCCCGACCGGGTGCTGGCCACCAATGTGGAGTTCTGGGCCGCGATCATGCTGGACTTCGCGGAGGTGCCGGCGCACATGTTCACCTCCATGTTCACCTGCGCCCGTACCGCGGGCTGGTCGGCGCACATCCTGGAGCAGAAGCGCACGGGCCGCCTGGTCCGCCCCTCGGCGCGCTACACCGGCCCGAGCCGGCGCGACCCCCGCGAGATCGAGGGCTACGAGGGCATCGCCGACACCGCCTGACCGGGTCTCCGTGGGGCGCCGCATCCCGGACGGGGTGCGGCGCCCTCGTGCGTGCGCCGGTCGCACCGCTCAGGGCAGGGCGGTCTCGATGATGCGGGACCACTGGGCCACCACGCGGGCACGGCGGGCCGCGTCGTCGGTCAGCACGTTCGCGAGGCCGAGGCCGCGGGCCATGTCGAGGAGGCCCTGCACGGTCTCCCGCACACCGGGCACGGACTCGTCGGCGCCCAGCAGGTCGACCGCGATGCGGTGGGTTTCGCGGCCGACCCTGGTTTCGAGTTCGGTGACGCGGGGGCGCAGCGGCTCCTCGTTGGAGGCGGCGACCCACAACTGGAGCGCGGCGCGGAACAGCGTGCCCGTGTACATGTCCACCAGGGCGCCGATGACGGCCTGGCGGTCGGCCGGGCCCGCCTGGAAGAGCTCGCGCAGGGCGGTGGAGCGTTCCTCAGCCACGTACTCGACGGCGGCGGTGAACAGGTCCTCACGGGTGGGGAAGTGGTGCTGGGCCGCTCCGCGGGAGACGCCGGCGCGTTCGGCGACGACGGAGACCGTGGAGCCGGCCCAGCCGTGTTCGGCGAGGCAGGACACGGCCGCCTCCAGGAGGTGGCGGCGGGTCGCGCGGCTGCGCGCCTGCTTGGGTCCGGTCACAGCGACCATGACGGGTCCCTGCGCTCGAAGCGGGCGGTGATGCCCTCGCGGGCCTCCGCGGACGCGAACAGGACGGCGGACAGGTCCGTGAGACGGGCCCCGTCCCGGTCGAGGTGCTCGCGCACGGCCGCGGACGTGAGCGCCTTGGCGGCGGCCAGGCCTTGGGGGGAGGCCTTGCGCAGGCCGTCGAGTACGGGGGCGAGCGCCTGGTCGACATCGTCGGCGTGCAGGGTGAGCAGGCCGATCCGGGTGGCCTCGGCGGCGTCGAAGCGCTCGGCGGTCAGGAAGTAGCGGGCGGCGGCGCGGGGGTCGAGGCGCGGCAGCAGGGGCATGGAGATGACGGCGGGCGCGAGGCCGAGGTGCGTCTCGGTGAAGGCGTACGAGGAGCCGGGCCCGGCGGCGGCGATGTCGCACACGCCGAGCAGTCCGAGGCCGCCGGCGCGGACGTGGCCGGTGACGCGGGCGACGACCGGTTTGGGTAGTTCGGCGATCTCGCGGAGCAGGGCCAGGAAGTCCTGCGGGTCGCAGGGGGCCTTGAGGTCGGCGCCGGCGCAGAAGGTGGTGCCGGTGTGGGTGAGGACGACGGCCCGCGCCGCGGGGTCGCGGCCGGCGGCGGCGAGTGCGGTGCGGAGGTCTTCGACGAGGGCGGCGGAGAGGGCGTTGCGGTTGGCCGGGGAGTCGAGGGTGAGGGTGGTGACGCCGGCGGTCGTTTCGGCGCGCATGGCTCCTCCGGAGGGGTGCGGGGCGGGTGGGGTTCCTCCCGAGGGAGGGTATGCGGGCGCCCGACCGGGCACCGTCCCGGGTGCCCTCCCGCCCGCCCCGCGGGCCGGCGGCGGGCGGGCGGGCGGCGGGTAGTGGGTTCCCGTCAGTAGGACTTCGGGAGGCCGAGGGTCTGGTGGGAGACGAAGTTGAGGATCATCTCCCGGCTGACCGGCGCGATCCGCGCCACCCGCGACGCGGTGATCAGGGACGCGAGCCCGTACTCACGGGTGAGCCCGTTGCCCCCGAGGGTGTGCACCGACTGGTCCACCGCCCGCACGCACGCCTCCGCCGCCGCGTACTTCGCCATGTTCGCGGCCTCCCCCGCCCCCATGTCGTCCCCCGCGTCGTACAGCCCCGCGGCCCTCTGCATCATCAGCCGGGCCAGTTCCAGCTCGATGTGCGCCTGCGCCAGGGGATGCGCGACGGCCTGGTGGGCGCCGATGGGGTCCTTCCACACCTGGCGGGTCTTCGCGTAGTCCACCGCCTTGGCGAGGGCGTAGCGGCCCATCCCGATGGCGAAGGCAGCGGTCATGATGCGCTCGGGGTTGAGCCCGGCGAACAACTGGAGCAGCCCCGCGTCCTCGTCGCCCACCAGCGCGTCCGCGGGCAGCCGGACCTCGTCCAGCGTGAGCTCCCACTGCTTCTCGGCCGCCTGGAGCTCCATGTCGATCAGCGAGCGGGAGAAGCCGGGGGTGTCGCGGGGGACGATGAACAGGCAGGGCTTGAGGCGCCCGCTGCGGGCGTCCTCGGTACGCCCGACGACCAGGGTGGCGTCGGCGATGTCGACGCCCGAGATGAAGACCTTGCGTCCGGTGAGGAGCCAGTCGTCGCCGTCGCGGCGGGCGGTGGTGGTGATCCGGTGGGAGTTGGAGCCGGCGTCCGGTTCGGTGATGCCGAAGGCCATGGTGCGGGTGCCGTCGGCGAAGCCGGGCAGCCAGGCCCGCTTCTGGGCCTCGGTCCCGAAGCGGGAGATGACCGTGCCGCAGATGGCCGGTGAGACGACCATCATCAGGAGCGGGCAGCCGGCGGCGCCGAGTTCTTCGAGGACGATGGACAGTTCGGCGATGCCGCCGCCCCCGCCGCCGTACTCCTCGGGCAGGTTGACCCCCAGGTAGCCGAGCTTGGCGGCGTCCGCCCAGAGCGCGTCGGGGCGGCCGCCCTCACGGGCGAGGCGGGCGTGGTACTCGCGGCCGTAGCGCTGCCCGAGGGCGGCGACCGCGGCGCGCAGGGCCTGGTGCTCTTCGGTTTCGATGGCGGAGCTCATGACTGCGGTTCCTCCTGGACGACGGCGAGCAGGGCGCCGAATTCGACCTGTTGGCCGGTGGCGGCGTGGAGCGCGGTGAGCGTGCCGGAGGCGTTCGCGAGGATGCGGTGCTCCATCTTCATCGCCTCCAGCCAGAGCAGGGGCTGCCCGGCGGTGACCTGGCTGCCGGGGACGAGGCCCTCGGCGACCCGCACGACGGTGCCGGGCATGGGGGCGAGCAGGGAGCCCGGTGCGGTGCGGTCCTGGGGATCGGTGAACCGGGGGACGGGTGTGAGGGCGTGGGCGCCGAGGGCGGAGTCGACGTAGAGCGTGCGCGCGCCCGCGGTGTTCGATTTTTGTTTCACGTGGAACAGGCGCCGGATCCCCTCGACTTCGAGGACTGCGCGGGTGGGCTCGACGGCCAGGACGCGGACGTTCGGCAGGTCCACGAGGGCCGGGGGCCCGCTGCGGGCCGGCAGGTAGCGGACCTCGTACTCGGTGCCGGCGGCCGTGTAGCGGCGGGTGTGGGGCTGGGAGCGGACGTTGCGCCAGCCGCCGAGCCTGGTGCCGAGGGCGGCGCCGGGCTGTGGGGCCAGTTCGGTGAGGGCGGCGGCCACGGCGGCGAGGGAGGCGTCCGCGGCTCCTTCGACGGGCGCGGTGAGTGCGCCGAGGTGGCGGTCGTAGAAGCCGGTGTCGAGGCGGGCGGCCGTGAACTCCGGGTGGCGCAGGGAGCGTACGAGGAGCTCGCGGTTGGTGGTGAGGCCGTGGATCCGGGCTGCGGCCAGGGCGTGCGCGAGGACGCGGACGGCCTCGGCGCGGGTCGGGGCGTGGGCGATGACCTTGGCGAGCATCGGGTCGTAGTGGATGCCGACGGTGTCCCCGCCGGCGAAGCCGGTGTCCACCCGGACCTCGCCGGGGACGGCGAGGGTGTGCAGCACTCCGGTCTGCGGGCGCCAGTCCTGGGCGGGGTCCTCGGCGTAGAGCCGGGCCTCGACGGCGTGGCCGGTGGGCTCGGGGGGCGCGGGCGGCAGGGCGGACCCCTCGGCCACGCGCAGTTGGAGGGCGACGAGGTCGAGGCCGAAGACGGCCTCGGTGACGGGGTGCTCGACCTGGAGGCGGGTGTTCATCTCCAGGAAGTACGGGCGCCCGTCGGCGGTGACCAGGAATTCGACGGTCCCGGCGCCCCGGTAGTCGACGGCGCGCGCGGCGGCGACGGCCGCCTCGTGCAGGGTGGCGCGCAGGGACGCGGGCAGGCCGGGCGCGGGGGCCTCCTCGACGACCTTCTGGTGGCGCCGCTGGAGGGAGCAGTCGCGGGTGCCGAGGGCCCAGACCGTGCCGTGGGCGTCGGCCAGGATCTGCACCTCGACGTGGCGGCCGCGTTCGATGTAGGGCTCGGCGAAGACCTCGCCGTCGCCGAAGGCCGAGCGGGCCTCGGCGCGCGCGGCGTCGAGGGACTCCGCGAGCTCGTCGAGCGCGCGCACCACACGCATGCCGCGGCCGCCGCCGCCGGCCGCGGCCTTGAGGAGGAGCGGCAGGTCGGCGGTGGTGGCCGCGGCCGGGTCCACGGGGTCGAGGAGCGGTACTCCGGCGGCGCGCATCAGGTCCTTGGCCCGGGTCTTGGAGGCCATCGCCTCGATGGCCTCGGGGGGCGGCCCGATCCAGGTGAGGCCGGCGGCCGACACCTCGCGGGCGAAGGCGGCGTTCTCGGAGAGGAAGCCGTAGCCCGGGTGGACGGCGTCGGCGCCCGCGGCGAGGGCGGCCTTGATGATCAGATCGCCGCGCAGGTAGGTGTCGGCCGGGGACGCGCCGGGCAGGCGTACGGCCGCGTCGGCGGCGCGGACGTGCAGGGCCTCGGCGTCGGGGTCGGAATGGACGGCGACGGTGGCCAGGCCGAGGGCACGGGCGGTACGGAAGACCCGTACGGCGATCTCGCCCCGGTTGGCCACGAGTACGGAGTTCAGGGGGGTGCGGGTCATCTGCGGGCTCACATCCGGAAGACGCCGAAGCCGCCGCGGGCGCCCTCGACGGGGGCGTTGTGGACGGCCGACAGGCACAGGCCGAGGACGGTACGGGTGTCGCGCGGGTCGATGACCCCGTCGTCGTACAGCCGCCCGGACAGGAACATCGGCAGGGACTCGGACTCGATCTGGGCCTCCACGAAGGCGCGCATCCCCGCGTCCTGCTCCTCGTCGTAGGGGAGCCCCTTGGCGGCGGCCGACTGGCGGGACACGATGGAGAGCACGCCGGCGAGTTGCTGGGGGCCCATGACGGCGGATTTGGCGCTGGGCCAGGCGAAGAGGAAGCGGGGCTCGTAGGCGCGGCCGCACATGCCGTAGTGGCCGGCCCCGTAGCTCGCGCCGACGAGTACCGACAGGTGCGGGACCTTCGAGTTGGAGACCGCGTTGATCATCATCGAGCCGTGCTTGATGATGCCGCCCTGCTCGTACTCCTTGCCGACCATGTAGCCGGTGGTGTTGTGGAGGAACAGGAGCGGGATGTCACGCTGGTTGGCGAGCTGGATGAACTGGGCGGCCTTCTGCGACTCGGCGCTGAACAGCACGCCCTGGGCGTTGGCGAGGATGCCGACGGGATAGCCGTGGAGGGTGGCCCAGCCGGTGACCAGGCTGGGCCCGTAGAGGGGCTTGAACTCGTCGAAGTCGGAGGCGTCGACGATCCGCGCGATGACCTCCCGGGGATCGAAGGGTGTCTTGAGGTCGGCCGGGACGATGCCGAGGAGCTCCTCGGGGTCGTGGACGGGCTCCTCGGCCGCAGGGGGGTCCGTACGGGGCTTGCGGTGGTTGAGGCGCGCCACGATCCGGCGGGCCCGGCGGATCGCGTCGTGCTCGTCGAGGGCGTAGTAGTCGGCGAGTCCGGAGGTGCGGGCGTGCATGTCGGCGCCACCGAGGGACTCGTCGTCGCTCTCCTCGCCGGTGGCCATCTTGACCAGCGGCGGACCGCCGAGGAACACCTTGGAACGGTCTTTGATCATGACGGTGTGGTCGGACATGCCGGGGATGTAGGCGCCCCCGGCGGTGGAGTTGCCGAAGACGACGGCCACGGTCGGAATGCCGGCGGCCGAGAGCCGGGTGAGGTCGCGGAAGATCGCGCCGCCCGGGATGAAGATCTCCTTCTGGGAGGGCAGATCGGCTCCGCCGGACTCGACGAGGCTGATGCAGGGCAGCCGGTTCTGCCGGGCGATCTCGTTCGCCCGCAGCGCCTTCCGCAGGGTCCAGGGGTTGCTGGCCCCGCCGCGGACGGTGGGGTCGTTGGCCGTGATCAGGCACTCGACGCCCTCGACCGTGCCGATGCCGGTGACCATCGAGGCGCCGACGGGGTAGTCGCTGCCCCAGGCGGCCAGCGGGGACAGCTCCAGGAACGGGGTGTCCGGGTCGAGGAGCAGCTCGACACGCTCACGGGCCAGGAGCTTGCCGCGGTTCCTGTGGCGGGCCGTGTACTTCTCGCCGCCGCCCAGCAGGGCCTTGGCGTGCTCGGCACCGAGGGCGTCGAGGCGCTCCAGGGCGGCGCTGCGGGCGGCGACGTGGTCGGGGGCGAGCGGGTCGACGGTGGTGGCGAGGCGGGTCACGGGCCGGTCCCCTCCGGGGTGGGTACGGGGCCCTGGGCAGGCCGCCGCAGCAGGTGGGTCGGGATGTCGAGGTGGCGGGCGCGCAGCCATTCGCCGAGGGCCTTGGCCTGCGGGTCGAAGCGGTGGCCGGAGGCGACGCCGTCGCCGAGGATGCCGGTGACGGTGAAGTTGAGGGCCCTGAGCCGGGGGAGCTCGTGGCGGGTGACCGGGAGGTGGCGGGTCTCCGGGAGCAGGTCCCGGAGCCGGTCGACGGTGAGGGTGGCGCGGAGCCAGTGCCAGGCGGCGTCGGACTCGGTCCAGACGCCGATGTTGGCGTCGCCGCCCTTGTCGCCGCTGCGGGCCCCGGCCAGGGCGCCCAGGGGGGCGCGGGTGGTGGGCCCTGCGGGGCTCTCCCCCGCCCCGCCCCTTCCCGTAACCGGGGGCGGCGCCCCCGGGCCCCCGTCCCGGGGCTCCGCCCCGGACCCGGTGGGGGCGCTGCCCCCGGGCCCCCGCGCCTCAAACGCCGACGGGGCTGGATCGGCGGCATCGCGGACGGGCGGGGGCGCATCGCGCGGCGGGGCTGGGAGGGTCGCCTCAAACGCCGGTGGGGCTGGATCGGCCGTATCGCGCGGCGGGGGGGTGGGGTGGGTGGGGGGTGGGATGGGGAGGTGGGTGCCGTTCGGGAGGACTGCGGTGTGGGGGGTGGAGGCGGCCGGGACGGTGGTGGAG
This sequence comes from Streptomyces sp. NPDC058662, assembly GCF_042716255.1. Taxonomy (NCBI): domain Bacteria; kingdom Bacillati; phylum Actinomycetota; class Actinomycetes; order Kitasatosporales; family Streptomycetaceae; genus Streptomyces; species Streptomyces sp. NPDC058662. The sequence continues at coordinate 52,977 of NZ_JBHXRU010000036.1, forward strand.
GTGAAGACGCCGTACGGCTGGGCCGGGCCCGGTGGGGCGGTGACGTGGAAGCCCGGGTAGCTGCCGAGGGCGAGTTCGACCGCCGCCGAGGTCAGGGAGCGGCCCACCCGGTCCGGGGAGGGGTCGCGGACCACGAGGCGGAGCAGGGCGCTCGCCGTCTCCTGGGTCGGCGCGTCCTCGTGGTCCGTGCGGGCCAGGGTCCAGGTGGCGGTGGCCACGTCCGCCAGCGCCTCGGACAGCTGCGCCCGGACCAGGGCCGCTTTCTCCTCGATGTCCAGGCCGGTCAGCACGAAGACCACCTCGTTGCGCCAGCCCCCGAGCCGGGTGACGCCCGCTTTCAGGGTCTCCGGCGGCGGTTCCCCCTCCACCCCCGTCACGCGCACCCGGTCGGGACCGGCACCGCTCAGCCGGACGGTGTCCAGGCGGGCCGTCACGTCCGGGCCCAGATAGCGCACCCCCTGGGTCTCGTAGAGGAGCTGGGCGGTGACCGTACCCGTGGTGACGGCGCCTCCCGTGCCGGGGTGCTTGGTGATCACCGAGGAGCCGTCCTCGGAGATCTCCGCGAGGGGGAAGCCCGGCCGGCGGACGTCATGGGCGGTGAAGAAGGGGTAGTTGCCGCCGGTCGCCTGGGTTCCGCACTCCAGGACATGGCCTGCGACGACGGCTCCGGCCAGCCGGTCGTAGGCGTCCGGGGCCCAGTCGAACCACCAGGCGGCCGAGCCGCTGACCAGCGCCGCGTCCGTGACCCGGCCGGTCACCACCACGTCCGCGCCCGCGCGCAGGCAGGCCGTGATCCCGGCGCCGCCGAGGTAGGCGTTGGCCGTGAGGGCGCCCTCACCGCCGGTCCCGTACGGCATCAGGTCGTCGCCCTCGACGTGTGCGACGGACACCGGGACGCCCACCTCGGCCGCGAGGGCCCGTACCGCGTCGGCGAGGCCCGCCGGATTCAGGCCGCCGGCGTTCGCGACGATCCGTACGCCCCGGTCGTGGGCGAGTCCGAGCCCCTCCTCCAGCTGGCGCAGGAAGGTCTTGGCGTAGCCGAGGTCCGGGTTCTTGAGCCGGTCGCGACCGAGGATCAGCATGGTCAGCTCGGCCAGGTAGTCGCCGGTGAGCACGTCCAGGGGGCCGCCGGTCAGCATCTCGGCGAGCGCGCTGAAACGGTCCCCGTAGAAGCCCGAGGCGTTGCCGACGCGCAGGGGCCGCCGGGTCATCGGGAACCCCGCGGTGCCCGGCCGGCGCCGGCCGGGCCGGCGAAGGCCTGCGCGATGTCGAGCCAGTGGTCGGCGTCCGGACCGGTCGCCGTCAGGGCCAGGTCGCCCCGGTGGGCCCGCTGGGTCACCAGCAGGCAGAAGTCGAGTGCCGGGCCCGTGATCCGCTGCGCGGCGTCCTCGGGGCCGTACGCCCACACCTCACCGGTGGCGGACGTGCCGGAGCCGTCCGACGGACCCGGTACGGGCCCCGGGGCGGTCAGTTCCACACGGAACTCCGCGGCGGGCGCGGCCAGCCCCCGTACCGCGTAGGCGTAGTCGCGGGCCCGTACGCCGATCCGCGCCACATGCCGCAGCCGGGAAGTCGGGATCCGCTCCACGCCGAGGGCGTCGGCGACGTCCTGGCCGTGCGCCCAGGTCTCCATCAAGCGGGCGCCGGCCATCGAGGCGGCCTTCATGGGCGGCCCGTACCAGGGGAAGCGGGTGTCGCGGGAGGCCGCGGCGAGTGCCTCGTCCAGAGCCGTACGCCCCGCCCGCCAGCGGGCCAGCAGCTCGGCCGGCGCCAGCGCCGCTCCCTCCCGCGCCCCGTCGTCGACGAAGGAGTCGGGCGCCTTCAAGGCCTCCTCGACCATGCGGCCGAAGCCGGCGGCGTCGGTGAGGGACAGCAGGGCGGCCCGGTCGGTCCAGTGCAGGTGGGCGATCTGGCAGGCGATGTCCCAGCCCGGCGCGGGTGTGGCGCGGGTCCAGTCGGACTCGCTCAACTCCGCTACCAGGGCGTCGAGTTCGCGGCCCTCCTCGCGCAGGTCGGCGAGGACGGCGACAGCGGACGGATCGAGCACGGCGGGCTCCCCTCTCGGCGTGAGGGGAAGACTGGCACCGCCCGAGAAAACAATCAAGCGTGCTTGCATTATTTTCTCGATTTCCCCGTTGGGCGGCACCTTCCCGCCAGCCGCGGCAACCCGCCCTCGTCCGCGCGCCCTGGGCGGCCCCCGCGGGGGGCGCAGGTCGCGGCGCTGCGGGGACGATCCGCTCCACCGCAGCCTCCGGGGGGCGATTCAGGCCGTAAGCCGGAAACTCGCGATACGTCACTGGATGTCCCGCCGATACTGGACGCTCCCGCTCCGGGCCCGGGCGAGCGCACCCCGTTCATGTCACTCGACGAAGACACCGACGAAGAGGATGAACTGACGTGACCTCAGCCGCGCGTACCCCTCTCGCCTCCCTCTATCCCGAACTCGACCCGGCCGCCCTCAACGCCTTCGTCGCCGCCCTGCGGAGCGGCGACGTCACCGGACTCGCACCCGCCCGCGCCGCCGAGGTCGCCGAAGCCCGGTCCGTCGCCGTGTTCACCCGCGGCAAGGTGACCGGCGCCGACGGGGACCTGCTGGACGCCGCCCTCTGGCGGCACACCGGCGTCCGGCCCCGGCCGCTGATCGTGATGCCCTCGCCCTGGACCGACCTCGGCTGGCTCCCGTACGCCGTCCAGGCCACCCTCTTCGCCACCCGCGGCTACAACGTCCTCGCGTACACCGCGCGGGGCTTCGCCGGCTCCGAGGGCCAGGTCGAGATGGCGGGCCCGCTCGATGTCGCCGACGGCAGCCGCGCGTTGGACCACCTGATCGAGCGCAGCCCGGGCCCGGTGACGAAGGTCGGCTTCCTCGGCGCCTCGTACGGCTCCGGCATCAGCCAGCTGGTCGCCGCGCACGACGCCCGCGTGGACGCGGTGGTGGCGCTCAGTACGTGGGGCGACCTCGGCGAGGTTCTCCACGAGAACTCCACCCTCCACGTGGCCGCCGTTCGGGCGCTGCTCGGCGCGGCCTCCAAGGCCCGGCTGAGCCCGCGGACGCGGAGCGTCCTCGACAACGTCCTCGACGGCCGCGACATCGCCGGAACACTGCGCTGGGCGCAGCCGCGCTCCCCCTTCGGGAAGGTCAAGGAGCTGAACCGGCGCCAGGTGCCCGTGTTCTTCTCGCACGCCTGGCACGAGACGCTCTTCCCGACCAACCAGACGGTGAGGATGTTCGACGAACTCACTGGGCCGAAGCGGCTCGACCTCTCCATCGGGGACCACTGCGGCCCCGAGATGCCGGGCATGCTCGGCCTGCCGAACCGGATCTGGGCCGACGCCCACCGCTGGTTCGACCACCACCTCATGGGCATCGACAACGGCGTCGACGCCGAGGGCCAGGTGCTCAGCGAGGTCATGTGGAGCAGGACCCTGGAGCCCCGGCCCACCTGGCCCTCCCTCACCGAGCACGTGCACCGGCTGTACCTGGCGGACGCCGGGGAGCTCGCCGAGGAGCCCGAAGCCGGCTGGACGGCGGGCGTGCTGTGCGGGGTCGACACCCCGGCGACCGTCGCCGACGAGGTCGTCCTGTCCGGTCGCGCCGAGACCGCCGACCGGCCCACGACCTACCCGACCGGAGACATCGACCGCGCCGTCACCGCCGTCTGGGCCTGTGCCCCCGTCACGGAGACCACCCGGCTGCGCGGCACACCGAGGCTGCGCGTCACCTACCGCGCCGCGAACCCGGGGTCCGGCTTCGTCGCGTACCTCTTCGACACGGCCCCGGACGGCTCGGCCCGCATCGTCACGCACGCCCCGTACACCGACCTCGACTCGCCGCCCGACAGCCTGGTCAGCGCCGACATCGACCTGCAGGCCACGGCGTACGACATCCCGCGCGGCCACCGCGTGATGCTGGTGATCGACGCCCGCGACCCCTTCTACGGGGACGCCAACCTGCCGCGCGCGACCCTGGCGTTCACCTCCCCCGAGGCGACGCCGTCCTGTCTCGACCTGCCGCTGGGCTGATCGCCGGCGGGTACGCCCGCCCGACCGGTCCCCCGCGGCCGGCCGGGCGCGCTGTACCGGTCAGCAGACCTGGTCCGGGGCCGCCTCGGCCCGGGACACGGCTCGGAGGAGGTCGCGCAGGAGGTCCCAGTCGATCCTGTCGGGGTGGCGGAAGCGGAGGCAGGCCTTGCCCATGTCGTGGCCGGCCAGGCGGTCCGCGAAGGCGTCGCGGACGTCGGTACGCATCAGGTAGAAGGAGATGTACTGCTTCTGGTTCGCCCAGGCGATCTCCGCGACCGTACCGCCCGACCGGACGTACACGGGCATGCCGTGGGCGACGGTCTCCCCGAAGCCCGTCAGCTCCGCCGCGCACAGCTCCCGCAGCCGCGTCAGCGCGGGGCGGCGGGCGTCCGGGGCATCGCTCAGGTAGGTGTCCACCAGGTCTGTCACGGGGTTCTCCGCTTCCGCATCTGGGACCGGACCGCGCCCATGCTGGCCGCGATCACGAGGGCGATGGCCAGGGCGTCCAGCGCGGACAGGGCCTGGTTCAGGACGAGGAAGCCCGCGGTCGCGGCGATGGCCGGCTCCAGGCTCATCAGGATCGCGAAGGTCGGGGCGGGCAGCCGCCGCAGGGCGAGCATCTCCAGGGTGTACGGCAGCACGGAGGACAGGACGGCCACGCCGAGGCCCAGCGCGAGGGTGCTCGGGACCAGCAGGTCGGAGCCGGCCTCGAACACGCCCAGCGGCAGGGACAGCACGGCGGCCACGGCCATCGCCAGCGCCAGTCCGTCCGCCTGCGGGAAGCGGCGGCCGGTACGGGCGCTGAACACGATGTACGCCGCCCACATCACGCCCGCGCCGAGCGCGAAGGCCGCACCCAGCGGGTCGAGGGACCCGAACCCGAGTCCGCCGCCGCCGTGGCCGGAGAGCAGGACGACTCCGCCGAGGGCGAGTGCGGCCCACAGCAGGTTGACCAGGCGCCGGGACGCGAAGACGGAGAGGGCCAGCGGCCCGAGGACTTCGAGGGTGACGGCCGGGCCGAGCGGGATGCGGTCCACGGCCTGGTAGAAGAGGCCGTTCATGCCGGCCATGGTGACACCGAAGACGATCACCGTGCCCCAGTCGGCGCGGGTGTACCCCCGCACCTTGGGGCGGCACAGGAGCAGCAGCACGAGCGCGGCGGCCGCGAGGCGCAGCGTGACGACGCCCGCGGCCCCGGCCCTGGGCATGATCATGACCGCGAGGGCGGCGCCGAACTGCACCGAGACCCCGGCCGAGACCACCAGCGCGACCGGGCCGAGGCCGTTCCCCCCGGCGCGGAGCGGAGGGGCTGCTTCCGGCGGCGGGGCGGCGAGGGTCGTCGGGGACGAGGAGGGTGCGGGCATCTCTCCAGATTACGGGGTCGGTAAGGGCCGTGCCCGCGTGTTTTGCCTTACATGGCGCCCCGTGCGCGGTGCTGCCGGCGGGTGTTCCCGGGCAGCGGACCGGGGCCGCCAGTGCCGGCCACGGCGCTAGGGATGCAGCGCCGGGGGTGTCCGCGGCGGCTCCGGCAGGCCGTCCGCGAGGAGCTCCGCCAGGTGGCGGGCCGACCGGGCCCGGGCCGGGCCCAGCTGGGCGATCTGGGTACGGCACGAGAACCCGTCCGCCTGGACCACGGCGTCCGCGGGCGCCGCGCGCAGGGAGGGCAGCAGCTGCTCCTCCGCGCACGCCAGCGACACCTCGTGGTGGCCCGGCTCGAAACCGAAGTTCCCGGCCAGGCCGCAGCAGCCGCCGCTGAGCTCGCCGACGAGGCCGGCGCGCTCGCGCAGCCGCCGGTCGGCGGCGTCGCCGAGTACCGCGTGCTGGTGGCAGTGGGTCTGGCCGACGACGGCCCGGTCGAGGCGGGGCGGGCGCCAGGCCGGCGCGTACTCCTCCAGGGTCTCCGCGAAGGTCCTGACGGCGGCCGCGAGGCGGTGGGCGCGGGGGTCGTCGGGCAGGAGGGCGGGGAGGTCGGTGCGCAGGGCCGCGGCGCAGCTGGGCTCCAGAACCAGTACGGGGGGTGTCGCGCCGTCCTCGGCGTGCGGGGCGCCTGCGGCGTGCAGGGCGTCCAGGGTGCGGCGGAGTACCGCGCGGGCGCGGTCGAGGCGGCCGGTGGAGACGTAGGTCAACCCGCAGCAGACCCGGCCGGCGGGGACGGTGACGGTGAGGCCGGCCGCCTCCAGCACGCGGACCGCCGCGCGGCCGGTCTCGGGGCTCAGGTACGCGGTGAAGGTGTCGGGCCAGAGGGTGACGGGGGGCGCGGACGCGGGGCCCTGCGGCCGGGGCTCCGACGGGGCCGAGCCCTGCGGGGGCTCCGGTGGGGCCGTGGGGGCCGGGGGCGCCGAGCCCTGCGGGGGTGTCGCGGGCTCCGCCCGGACCCGCGCCTCAAACGCCGGCGAGGCTGAAATGCCGGGCCCGGCCGGGCCGGGTGAGGTGGGGAGGGACGGCGGCACCGCGCCCTGCGGGGGCTCCGGTAGGGCCGTGGGGGCCGGGGGCAGCGAGCCCTGCGGGGGCGTCGCGGGCTCCGCCCGGACCCGCGCCTCAAACGCCGGCGAGGCTGAAATGCCGGGCCCGGCCGGGCCGGGTGGTGGGGGTGGGG
>NZ_JBHXRU010000037.1:0-41002 GCF_042716255.1 Streptomyces sp. NPDC058662
GGGCGGGGGGCGGGCCCCGCCCCGGGCCCGGGCGGGGCCCCCCCCCCCCGGGGGGGGGGGCGGGGCCCACGCGGTCGGCGGCCTGGACCGCCGGCGGAGGCGGCGGTCAGCGGCCCGCGCGGTTGACGGCGGAGATGACCGCCTTCAGCGAGGCGCGGGTGGTGTTGGCGTCGATGCCGATGCCCCACAGGACCCGGCCGTCGATGGCGCACTCGATGTACGAGGCGGCCACGGCGGAGGCGCCCTCACTCATGGTGTGCTCGGTGTAGTCCAGCAGCCGGGCGTCGATGCCGATGCCGGCCAGGGCGTCGAAGAAGGCCGAGATCGGACCGTTGCCGGTGCCGGTCAGCACGGTCTCCACGCCGTCCACGACCGCCTCGACGGTCAGCGTGTCCGTGCCGTCCTTGTCGGTGGCCGTGGAGCCCGAGCGCAGCTGGACGCGGCCCCAGGGGTTGGCGGGGTTGGGCAGGTACTCGTCCGAGAAGACGTCCCAGATCGCCTTCGGCGTGACCTCGCCGCCCTCGGCGTCGGTCTTGGCCTGGATGATCCGGGAGAACTCGATCTGCATGCGGCGCGGCAGGTCCAGCTTGTGGTCGTTCTTGAGGACGTACGCGATGCCGCCCTTGCCGGACTGCGAGTTGACGCGGATGACGGCCTCGTAGGAGCGGCCGACGTCCTTCGGGTCGATGGGCAGGTACGGCACGGCCCACTCCAGGTCGTCCACGGTGACGCCGGGGCCGGCGGCGGCCGCGTCGGCCTCCATGGCGTCGAACCCCTTCTTGATGGCGTCCTGGTGGGAGCCGGAGAAGGCGGTGTAGACCAGGTCGCCCGCGTAGGGGTGGCGCGGGTGGACCTCCATCTGGTTGCAGTACTCGCTGGTGCGCCGGATCTCGTCGATCTGCGAGAAGTCGATCTGGGGGTCGATGCCCTGGGAGAACAGGTTCATGCCCAGCGTGATCAGGTCGACGTTGCCGGTGCGCTCGCCCTGGCCGAACAGGCAGCCCTCGACGCGGTCGGCGCCGGCCATCAGGGCCAGCTCCGCCGCGGCGACGGCGGTGCCGCGGTCGTTGTGCGGGTGGACGGAGATGCAGATGTGCTCGCGCCGGGTCAGGTTGCGGGCCATCCACTCGAAGCGGTCCGCGTGCGTGGACGGCGTCGAACGCTCCACGGTGGCGGGCAGGTTCAGGATGATCTCGCGGCCCTCGGCCGGCTGCCACACGTCGCAGACCGCCTCGCAGACCTCCAGCGCGAAGTCCAGCTCGGTGTCCGTGAAGATCTCCGGGCTGTACTGGTAGCCGAAGGTGGTCTCGGGGCCCAGCAGCTTCTCGGCGTACTCCATGACCAGGCGGGTGCCGTCGACGGCGATCTGCCTGATCTGCTCCTTGGAGCCGCGGAAGACGACCCGCCGGAAGGTCGGGGCGGTGGCGTTGTACAGGTGCACGGTGGCGCGCTTGGCGCCCACCAGGGACTCCACGGTCCGCTCGATCAGGTCCTCGCGGGCCTGGGTCAGTACGGAGATGGTGACGTCGTCCGGGATCGCGCCCTCTTCGATGATCGAACGCACGAAGGCGAAGTCGGTGTCGCCGGAGGAGGGGAAGCCGACCTCGATCTCCTTGTAGCCCATGCGCACCAGCAGGTCGAACATCTCGCGCTTGCGGGCGGGGGTCATCGGGTCGATCAGCGACTGGTTGCCGTCGCGCAGGTCCGTGGACAGCCAGCGGGGAGCCTTGGTGATGCGGGCGTTCGGCCAGGTGCGGTCCGGGATCTCGACCTGCTCGTAGAAGCCGTACTTGTGGATCGGCATCCCGGACGGCTTCTGGGTGTGGGTCGCGTTGGTGATGGGCGTGGGGCGACCGACGAAAGACTGCTGGCTCATGGCGTGGGGCTCCTCGCGTGTCCGCGTGTAGTTCGCTGGGACGGCCGACCGCGGTCGCAGGGACCGCACACCGAACTCCGCGGGGAGGGGGTCGGCCTACGACTACAGACCCTCGCCGCGGCAGCTAAGGAGAAGCAGCCCGAAACGCATGATGGACCGAGCCTAGCCGAGCCGAGCCGTGATGCGAGGACCCGTTTCAGCATGCAAGACCCTCGCGTCCTATTTGCATTAAATATAAGCCAATTCATGGTTTCGTCCGCGAAGTCCATACGAAACGTCAATACGGCGCACGCCGCGTCAGACGAGCGAATGAATCATGGTCGCAGGTAGTGACAGGACAGTGACGCACTGCCACATTGCGGTCATGGACGCCTCCCTCGCCCCCCGCCACCCCGTGTTCTGCACCGTGGTGCCCCCGCACCTGCTCGACAGGGCGGCCCGCTCCCGGGACGCCCGGCGCGCGGATCTCGCACAGCGCACCCTGGAGCGCGACTCCCTGCTGCGCACCCGGCGCCGGGTGACCACCGTACGGGCGGTGGCGCCCGCCCTGGGGGCGCCCGTCCCCGACGGGCCGGAGCGCACCCTCTACGACGCCCACCACCTCACCCGGCTGCCCGGGAAGAAGGTGCGCGGCGAGGGCGACCCGGCGGGCGAGGACGTCACCGTCAACCGCGCGTACGCGGGGCTCGGAGCGACGTACGAGCTGTTCCTCAAGGCCTTCGGCCGGCGTTCGATGGATGACTCGGGACTGCCCCTCGACGCGACCGTCCACTACGGCGAGGAGTACAACAACGCCTTCTGGGACGGCCGGCAGATGGTCTTCGGCGACGGCGACGGCGACCTCTTCCTCGACTTCACCGTGGCGGTGGACGTCATCGGCCACGAGCTGGCCCACGGCGTGACCCAGTACACGGCGAACCTGGAGTACTACGGGCAGTCCGGCGCCCTCAACGAGTCCATGTCGGACGTCTTCGGCTCGCTCATCAAGCAGTACACCCTGGAGCAGACGGCGCAGGAGGCCGACTGGCTGATCGGCGCCGGGCTGCTCGGACCGAGCGTGACCGGGGTGGCGCTGCGCTCGATGAAGGCGCCCGGGACGGCGTACGACGACGACGAGCTCGGCAAGGACCCGCAACCGGCGACGATGGACGACTACGTGGAGACCCGGCGGGACAACGGCGGGGTGCACATCAACTCCGGCATCCCGAACCACGCCTTCTACATCGTCGCGACCGAGCTGGGCGGCAAGGCCTGGGAGCGGGCCGGGCAGGTCTGGTACGACACGCTGACCGGCGGCCGGCTGACCCCGGACGCGGACTTCCGGGACTTCGCCCGGCTGTCGGCGGCGGCGGCCGTCGCCCGGTACGGGGACGGCGGCGCCGAGCACCGGGCGCTCCAGAAGGCGTGGTCCGCGGTGGGCGTCCCGCTGGTGGGGTAGACGGCTCCCATGCGTATTCAGGTGGTACGGACGGGCGGCTTCGCGGGCATCGAGCGGCAGGCCGAGGTGGACACCTCGGGCCGGTCGGACGAGGACGAGTGGCTGGCCCTGGCCCGGCTGGCGCTCCGGCCGGGCCGGGCGGCGGATCCGGCGGACCGGGTACGGGACGGGTTCTCGTACCGGATCACGGTGGACGAGCACACGGTGGCATGCCAGGAGCCGCACCTGACGGAGGCGCAGCGGGCGCTGGTCTCGCGCGTGCTCAAGGAAGGCGCCTGAGCGGGGCGGCCGGGCGGCCCCCGGGCCCCCGATAAGGGGGTGCCCGGGGGGCGTCGTTTTGCTTGGATGGCCGGATGTCCGACCACATGATCGAAACGACGCTGTCCGAGCTGGAGCGGTACTACGACACGGTGCCGCGCGCGGGCGGGGCGCGGGCCGAGGACTTCGGCCCGCTGACCCTGTTCGTGCAGGAGGGCGACGGCTGGCAGTACTACGCGCGGCCCGCCCTGGGCGGCGCCGGGGCCACCGCCGCCGACGTGGAGCGGGTCCGGGCCCGCCAGCGCGAGCTGGGGGTCCCCGAGGCCTTCGAGTGGGTGGCCGAGAACAGTCCCTCGCTCCGGACCGCGGTGGAGGCGGCGGGCCTGCACGTCCACGCCCACCCCCTGATGGTCCTGGACCCGGCCGCGGCGGCGGTCCCTGCTCTCCCCGAGGTGCGCCTGCTGGGCGCGGACGACCCGCTGCTGACGGCCGCGGTGACGGTCCCGGCGCTGGGCTTCGCGGAGCCGGGGACGGCGGTGGGCGAGGCCGGAGTCGCGGAACTGGCGGCGGCGACCGCGGACCCGGAGGCGGGGGCCCGCCGGGACCGGGTGTCCGCGATGCTGGCGTCGGGCCGCACCGTCATGGCGGCGGCCGCGCGGGACGGCGTGGTGCTGAGCTCGGGCCAGTACAACCCGGTCGGCGATGTCGCCGAGGTGGTGGGTGTCGCCACCCTGCCCGCGGCGCGGCGCCGCGGCCTGGCCCTCGGGGTGACGGCGGCCCTGGTCGCGCGGGCCAGGGAGAGCGGGATCCGTACGGTCTTCCTCTCCGCGGGGGACGAGGACGTGGCGCGGGTCTACGCCCGGCTCGGCTTCCGCCGGGTGGCGACGGCCCTGATCGCGGAGCCGCCCGCGGCGTGAGGCGCGGCGAGGGTTTGCCGGACGGCAAGGATGTTTGCCTCCGGCGCGCCCCCGGCGGAGCATCGGCCGCACGGGCACGCAGACGCCCGCAGGCACGCAGACGCCGCACAGGCATGCAGACAGAGAAGAGGCCGCCGTGACCGAGCACGCGCACCCGCACGACTCCCACGATGAGCAGCGTCACGACCGCCACGGCGCGCACGACGGCCCGGTCGGGGGCGCGGACTTCTGGGACGAGCGCTACCGCGAGAGCGACCGTGTCTGGAGCGGCAACGCCAACGCCGTCCTGGTGCGCGAGGCCGGGGGGCTGGCTCCGGGCCGCGCCCTCGACCTGGGCTGCGGCGAGGGGGCCGACGCGGTGTGGCTGGCCCGCCGGGGCTGGCGGGTCACCGGGACCGACATCTCCGAGGTGGCCCTGGGACGGGCGGCCGAGCACGCCGCCGAGGCCGGCGTCGCCGACCGCGTGGAGTGGCAGCGGCACGACTTCGCCCAGTCCTTCCCCGAGGGGGAGTTCGACCTCGTGTCGGCCTGCTTCCTGCACACCTACGGGGAGTTCCCGCGGCCCCGGATCCTGCGCACGGCCGCCGCGGCCGTGGCCCCCGGCGGGATCCTCCTGGTCGTCGGCCACGCGGGCGGCCCCTCGTGGGCTCCGGACGAGGCCCACCCGGGGATCGCGCTCCCCTCGCCCCAAGAGGTCCTGGAGCAGCTGGAACTGCCGGCGGGGGCCTGGGAGGTCCTGCTCGCTGAGGAGCACGAACAGCCCGTGAAGGCGCCGGACGGCAGCGCCGGAACCCGCCCCGACAACGTGGTGAAGGTCCGGCGCCTGCCCTGACCGGCGGGGCCTGCCCCGCCGGTCGGGCCCGAAGGCGTCAGAAGCCGAGCTTGCGGAGCTGCTTGGGGTCCCGCTGCCAGTCCTTGGCGACCTTCACGTGCAGGTCGAGGAAGACGGGGGTCCCGAGCAGCGCCTCGATGTGCTTGCGCGACTTCATCCCGACCTCCTTGAGGCGGGCGCCCTTGGGGCCGATGATGATGCCCTTCTGGCTCGGCCGCTCGATGTACACGTTGGCGTGGATGTCGAGCAGCGGCCGGTCGGCCGGGCGGTTCTCGCGCGGGATCATCTCCTCGACGACCACGGCGATGGAGTGCGGGAGCTCGTCCCGTACGCCTTCGAGCGCGGCCTCGCGGATCAGTTCCGCGACCATCACCATCTCGGGCTCGTCGGTCAGGTCGCCCTCGGGGTAGAGCGGCGGGCTCTCCGGCAGCAGCGGCGCGATCAGGTCGGCCAGCAGCTGGACCTGGGTGTCGCCCACCGCCGAGACGGGGACGATCTCGGCCCACTCGAAGCCCAGCTCGGCGGCGAGCTGGTGCACCGCGAGGAGCTGCTCGGCCAGCGCCTTGGACTCGACCAGGTCGGTCTTGGTGATGATGGCGATCTTGGGGGTCTTCTTGATCCCCGCGAGCTCCTTGACGATGAACTTGTCGCCGGGGCCGAGCTTCTGGTCGGCGGGCAGGCAGAAGCCGATCACATCGACCTCGGCCCAGGTGGTCCGTACGACGTCGTTGAGGCGCTCGCCGAGCAGTGTCCGCGGCTTGTGGAGGCCGGGCGTGTCGACGAGGACGAGCTGCGCGTCGGGGCGGTGCACGATGCCGCGGACGGTGTGGCGGGTGGTCTGCGGCCGGTTGGAGGTGATCGCGACCTTGGTGCCCACGAGTGCGTTGGTGAGGGTCGACTTCCCCGCGTTGGGGCGGCCGACGAAGCAGGCGAAGCCCGCACGGTGCGGGCTGGTGGACTCGGGGGAACGATCGCTCATACGGGCCATTCTCCCCGATGCGGCTCCCAGCGCCGACCAGGCCGCCGCGAGGAGGGCGAGAGCGGACGCCAGGACGGTGGGCAGCAGGGGGCGCACGGCGTAGGCGGCACCGCTCTGAGCTGTGGTTCCGTCGGCCCGGGCGCGTACCGTCACCTCGGCCCATTCCGCCGCGGGCGCGTCGTTCCAGGGGGCGCTGAGGCGGACTTCCCGGCCCGGCAGCAGTTCGGCCGGCAGTCCGGTGAGCTCGCCGCCGGGCAGCGGGCGCCCGAGCGCCCCGGCGGCGGAGAGGGCGGCCCGGGGGCGGAGGGTGACGTTGCCGGTGTTGTGCAGCGTGTACGAGACCTCGGCGCCGGCGCCCCGGCGGCCGACGGTGACGTCCCGGACCGCGAGGGAGGGCGCGGTGGGACCGGTCACCCGCAGGTAGAGGCGGGCGGCGACGGCCTGCCGCACGCCGATCCCCCGGGCGGTGGCGGCGACGCGGTCCTCCTCGGCGACGATGGCGCCGGGGTGGTCTCCCGGTTCCGCCCGGTCGGGGACGGCGAGGGTGAAGGGGACGCTCACCGACCCTCCGGCGGGCACGGTGATCCGCTCGACGGCGAGCGCGGTCCACGCGGCGGCGGCCGTACGCGGCTCGTCGGGGCCGCGGAGCGCGAAGCCGCCGTCCCGGGCGGTGTTGTAGGCGTCCGCGGCGTAGAGGCGGAAGGTACGGGGCCGGTCGGTGCGGTTGGTCACGGTGACCGAGTCGGCGACGCTCACGCCGGGTGCGGCGGCCAGGTAGAAGTACGGCCGCTGACCCACGGTGTTGGCCGCGGGCAGCACCGACCACCGGCCGTTGTCGGCGGCCCGGGCCGGCCCGGCGGCGACCAGGATGAGGGCGGCGAGCAGGGCGAGGGCGGCCAGCACGTACGCGGCGACGGCGACGGGTGCCCCGCCCCTCGCCCGCCGGGCCGCCGGCGACGGGGCCGGGCCGTTCACGACAGGGTCAGCGTCAGCAGCGCCGTGTACGCGCCCGGCGGGGTGTACGGCGGCACCTGGAGGGCCACCTCGGCGTCGACGGTGAACGTGCCGCCGACCAGGGGCGCGTCGGGGGTCGCGGCCAGGACCGCGCCGTCCGCTCCGACCGCGCCCGCGCTGCCCGGCGCGCAGGGGCTCGGGCTGCCCGCGGCGGCGGTGCACGACGGGGTCCAGGAGAGGGCGCCGGCCGGGATGCGGACCCCGCCCGGGCCGGTGAAGTCGCTGACCCTGCCGATCAGGGACCAGCCGGCGGGGCCGCCCCGCGCGTCCTTGATGGTGACGGTGCCGATCCGGCCGGTGGCGGCGCCGCCTTCGCCGTACGGGACCGGGCCGAGGGCGATGTCCTCGCCGGTCTGCGTCATGGCCAGGTCGCCCGCCTCGACGGTGGCGGTCACCTTCCGGGTGCCCGGGGGCGGCGGCGCCGGGGCGACGACCGTGTACGCGGCCGGGCCGGAGCCCCGCCCCGCCGACCAGGCCGGGCCCTCGTAGGCGACCACCGAGGTGGTGGTCCGGTCCGTGACGGGGAGGGCTGCCCGGACCACGCCCGCGCCGTCGGCGGTGGCGGCGACCCGGTCGGCCGTCTCGGCGGCGCCGGCCCGCCCGGCCAGCGTCACAGCCGCGCCCGGGGGGAAACCGGCGGCGGTGGCCTCGACCCGGGCGCCCGGTCTCCCGTACGCCGTGCCGAGAAAGACGCGGCGCAGGTTGGCCTCGGGCAGCGGGGTCGCGGTGAGGCGTTGGGAGACGGGGGTCGCGGGAGCGGCCGGCTCGTCCGGGTCGGCGGGCGGCCCGCCGGCGGGGGCGGCGGGCGTGCAGACGGTGTCGAGGTCCATCAGGTGGGCCGTGTGCAGGGTGTAGCCGCCCGGGGCCAGGGTGGTCACGCCGGGGGCGGTGACGGTGAAGGTGCCGGTCATCGTGACGGCCGGAAGGGGTGCGCCGGCGGGGACGGCGTCGCCCTGCTCGGCGCCGACGACGGTGACCTCGCCGCTCTGCGCGCCCGCCAGCCGTACCCGTCCGGTCGGGGTCAGCACGCCGGCGGGGAGTTCGCCGCCGATCGGGTTCACGGCCGGGGTCGCGGCCACCTGGTAGGTCACGGTGACGGTGTCGCCGACCCGCGGGGCCGGGTCGGCGACGCTGATCCGCGCGGTGGTCGGACCGTCCGCCGGCGGCAGTCCGGCTTCCTGGGGCGGCAGGCAGTGCGTCGGGAACTCCACCCGGCCCGGGGGCGTTCCCCCCTCGGCGGCGGCGGGTGCGCCCAGCGCGCCCCCGGTCGCGGCCGCGAGCGCGGCCATCCCGACGGCTGCCGACCATCTCCGGTTCCGTGCCCCTGTTCGCACTGCCCGCCCCCTGGGTTCCCTCGCGCCGACAGGGGGTCATTGACGAGCGGGGGCCGGGAGAAGTCAAGGCGCGGGCCCCGCATCGACTGATGACCCATCAGGGAATGTCAGCCTCTTCCGCCTACCGGCGCACCTTCCTCGCTCCCGGACGTCCGGGCCCGCGCGGGCCCCGAGGGCTCCCCGGACACCCGGAAGGTGCGCCGGTAGGCGGTCGGGCTCACCCCGAGCGCCGCCTGCACGTGCTTGCGCAGCGACTGGGCCGTCCCGAAGCCCGCCTCCCGTGCCACCTGCTCCATCGGCAGGTCCGTCCGCTCCAGCAGCCGCCGGGCCCGCTCCACCCGCTGGCCCACGATCCACTGGCCGGGGCTGACCCCCGACTCCTCCCGGAAGCGGCGCGTGAAGGTCCGTACCGAGACGGCCCCCTGCCGGGCCAGGTCCGTCAGCCGCACGGGCTCGTGCAGCCGGTCCAGCACCCAGGCGCGGGCCGCCGTGGTGGTGGCGAACTGCGGCTGCGGCATCGGGCGCTCGATGAACTGCGCCTGCCCGCCGTCCCGGTACGGCGGTACGACGGTCCGCCGGGCCGATTCGTTGGCGACGGCGGCGCCGTGGTCGGCGCGCACGATGTGCAGGCACAGGTCGATGCCGGCGGCGACCCCGGCGGAGGTCAGGACGTCCCCGTCGTCGGTGTAGAGCACGCCGGCGTCCACCCGTACGGCCGGGAAGAGCCGCTGGAAGCGCTCGGCGAAGGCCCAGTGGGTGGTCGCGGGGCGGCCGTCCAGGTACCCGGCGGCGGCCAGGACGAAGGCACCGGTGCAGATGGAGACCAGCCGCGTGCCGGGGCGGATGTGCGCGAAGGCCTCGGCGAGCTCCGGCGTGAGCCGGCCCTCCTCGTGCACGGGGCCGAGCTCGTGCGAGGCGGGGACCACCACGGTGTCGGCGGTGGCCAGCAGCTCGGGGCCGTGCGCGACCTCGATCGCGAAGTCGGACTCGGTGCGCACCAGGCCGGGGGCGAGGCCGCAGGTGGAGATCGCGTAGAGGGGCCGACCGGCCGGGTCCGCGACCTTGCCGAAGATACGGTGCGGGATGTCGAGCTCGAAGGGCAGCAGCCCGGCGAGGGCGAGCACGACCACGTGGTGCGGCGGCGTCGCTTGCCCGGGCGTTGGCTGCGCTCCCACGGTCGCCGGCTTCACTCCCGCATGCGCCGGCTTCGCTTCCATGGCCCGATCGTAGCGAACACTGACATCCAGGCCACTTTCTCGCGGGCCCCCGGCGGCCGGAAGCTGTCCGCGTGACGCAGACAGCTCCTTCCCCCACTCCTTCGCCGCCCGCCCCCCGGCCCGCCGGCCGGATCCACCGCGCCTGGTTCGTCGCGGCCGTCGCCTTCGTGACGATCATCGGCGCCGCCGGCTTCGCCTCCCTGCCCGGACTGCTCGTGGAGCCGCTGCACACGGAGTTCGCGTGGTCCCGCGGCACCATCGGCCTCGCCGTCTCGGTCAACCTCGCGCTGTACGGGCTCACCGCGCCCTTCGCCGCCGCGATGATGGACCGCTTCGGCATCCGCCGGGTCGTCGCGACGGCCCTGCTCGTCATAGCGGGCGGTGCGCTGGCCACGGTGTGGATGACCGCCGCCTGGCAGCTGATCCTGTTCTGGGGCGTGCTGGTCGGGCTGGGCAGCGGCTCGATGGCCCTGGCCTTCGCGGCGACGGTGACCAACCGCTGGTTCGTCGCCCGGCGCGGGCTGGTCACCGGGATCCTGACCGCCGCCGGCGCCTCCGGGCAGCTGGTCTTCCTGCCGCTGCTGGCCTGGCTGGTGGAGGACCACGGCTGGCGTCCGGCGACGGTGACCGTGGCGCTGTCCGCGCTGGCCGTCGTCCCCTTCGTCTGGCTGCTGCTGCGCGACCATCCGGCGGACGTGGGGCTCGCCCCGTACGGCGGCGTCCACGCGGAGAAGCCCGCGCCCGTCCCCGGTGCGGCCCGCCGGGCGGTGACGGTCCTGTTCGATGCGGCCCGGACCGGTCCGTTCTGGCTGCTGGCGGGCACCTTCGCGATCTGCGGGGCCTCGACGAACGGCCTGGTCAGGACCCACTTCGTGCCGTCCGCCCATGACCACGGCATGCCGGTGACGGCGGCTGCCGGGCTGTTGGCCGTGATCGGTGTCTTCGATGTGGTCGGCACGATCGCCTCGGGCTGGTTCACCGACCGCTTCGCGGCGCGGCGCCTCCTGGCCGTCTACTACGCCCTGCGCGGGATCTCGCTGCTCCTCCTGCCGATGCTGCTGGCGCCGTCGGTGCGGCCGCCGCTGATCTTCTTCATCGTTTTCTACGGCCTGGACTGGGTGGCGACGGTCCCGCCGACGATCGCCCTGTGCCGCGAGCACTACGGGGACGACAGCGCGATCGTCTTCGGCTGGGTCCTGGCCTCGCACCAGATCGGCGCGGCGGTGGTGGCCTTCCTGGGGGGTGTGGCGCGGGACGTCTTCGGCTCGTACGACGTGGTCTGGTACGCGTCGGGCGCGCTG
Organism: Streptomyces sp. NPDC058662; assembly: GCF_042716255.1. Taxonomy (NCBI): domain Bacteria; kingdom Bacillati; phylum Actinomycetota; class Actinomycetes; order Kitasatosporales; family Streptomycetaceae; genus Streptomyces; species Streptomyces sp. NPDC058662. The sequence continues at coordinate 11,167 of NZ_JBHXRU010000037.1, forward strand.
TGCGCGATGGCGGCGCTGATGTCGATGGTCATCCGCCGCCCGGGGACGACCTAGGCGTCTCGCGGGACCGCCGGCCCGCCCCCGGACCCGGACCGGGCCGGCGGCGGGGGCCGGCGGTGGGACTACCGGCCCGCCGGGGTGGTGGACGTGAGGGTGCCGTCGGGGGTGGCGAGGAGGATCGGGGTGTCCGGGCCGCCGAGGTCGCGGACGGCCGCGCGGTCGGCCTCGGCCGGGGCGTCCGCCGCGCTGACGACGGCGGCGGCCTCCAGGGAGCGGGCCCCGCTCGCCACCGCCATCGCGACGGCGGTCCGCAGCGCGCTCAGCCGGAGCGAGTCGAGCTCCACCGTGCCGGCGACGTAGGTGCGTCCCGTCTCGTCCCGCACCGCCGCCCCCTCGGGCACTCCGTTGCGGGCCCGGGCGCTGCGCGCCAGCGTGATGATCTTGCTGTCCTCGGGGTCGATCCCGGTGCTGTCGGTCATGGACGCAAGCTTAGGGAGCACCTCGGCGGGGCCGTGCGACGACCCCGCCGGGACTCCCTCCGGCGCACTGGGCGCCGCCGCCGCGTCACGCCCGGTCGAGCCGCAGCCGCTCCGCCTTCGGCAGACCCGCCACGACCAGGTCGTACGAGTCCTCCACCAGCTCCCGCACCAGCGCGTCCGGCAGGGCGCCCGGGCCGCCGGCGGTCACGGTGTTCCAGTGCCGTTTGTTCATGTGGTAGCCCGGGACGACCGCCTCGTGCTCGGCCCGCAACCGCACCGCCTGCTCCGGATCGCACTTGAGGTTGACCTTCAACGGCTCCGCGTCCAGGGCGGTCAGCGCGAACACCTTGCCCAGCACTTTGAACACCGAGATCTCCGGCGTGAAGGGGAACTCCTCCACCGCCGCGTTGAAGTCCAGGCACAGGTCCCGCAGTTCCGCCGGGGTCACGCGTTCCCCTCGGCGGCCGCCTCCGCCACGGCCACCGGCTCCACCAGCACCGTCACGATCTTGTTCCGCCGCCCTGCGGGGGATTCGGCCGTCAGCCGCAGGGGCCGCCCGTCGGGCAGGTCCACCGTCGCCGAGGCGCCCGCGATCGGGACCCGGCCCAGCGCCTTGGCCAGCAGTCCGCCGACGGTCTCGACATCCTCGTCGTCGAAGGCCTCGACCTTGAACAGCTCGCCCAGGTCCGTGATGTCGAGGCGGGCCGTCACCCGGTAGCGGTCGCCGCCCAGCTCCTCCACCGGCGGGATCTCCCGGTCGTACTCGTCGGTGATCTCGCCGACGATCTCCTCCAGGATGTCCTCGATGGTGACGATGCCCGCCGTGCCGCCGTACTCGTCGATGACGACGGCCACGTGGTTGCGCACCTGCTGCATCTCCCGCAGCAGATCGCCCGCGTTCTTGGTGTCGGGCACGAAGACGGCCGACCGCATCGCCGTCGACACGAGGTCGGACTCCGCGTCCCGGCTGATGTGGGTCTTGCGGACCAGGTCCTTCAGGTACACGATCCCGACGATGTCGTCCTCGTTCTCCCCGGTCACGGGGATGCGCGAGAAGCCGGACCGCAGGGCGAGCGTGGTGGCCTGACGGACCGTCTTGTACCGCTCGATGCAGATCAGATCGGTCCGCGGCACCATCACCTCGCGGACCAGCGTGTCGCCCAGCTCGAAGACCTGGTGCACCATCCGGCGCTCGTCGTCCTCGATCAGCGATTCCTTCTCCGCCAGGTCCACCATCGCGCGCAGCTCCGCCTCGGAGGCGAACGGCCCCTTACGGAAGCCCTTCCCGGGTGTGAGCGCGTTGCCGAGGAGGATCAGCAGCTGCGGGATCGGCCCCATGATCCGGGCGAGGGGCACGAGGACGTACGCCGCCGCCGTCGCGGTGTTCAGCGGGTGCTGGCGGCCGATCGTACGGGGGGACACGCCGACGGCCACGAAGGAGACGAGCACCATCACGGCGATGGCCACGAACAGCGCGGTCCAGTTCTCACCGAACTCGTCGAGGCACACGTACGTGACGAGTACCCCGGCCGCCATCTCGCAGGTGACCCGCACGAGCAGCGCCACGTTGAGGTAGCGGGTGGGGTCGGAGGCCACGTGGAGCAGCTTGTCGCTTCCCCTCCTGCCCTCCCGCACCGCCTGCTCGGCGCGGAAGCCCGAGATCCGGGCGATCCCGGACTCGGCGCAGGCCGCGAACCAGGCCACCACCACGAGCAGGACCGCGCCGGTGATCAGTTGCGCGGCGTTCACGAGACGGTCGGGGCAGGTGACGGGCCGGTCATGCCGCGTTCGGCGCGCCAGCCGTCGACGATGGCCGCCTGGAGGCCGAACATCTCGGCCTTCTCGTCGGGCTCCTCGTGGTCGTAACCGAGCAGGTGCAGCACCCCGTGGACGGTCAGGAGCTGGAGCTCCTCGTCCATGGAGTGCTGCGTCGGCGCGTCCTCGCCCTGCTTCTTCGCGACCTCGGGGCAGAGCACGATGTCGCCGAGGAGGCCCTGCGGGGGCTCCTCCTCGTCCTTCGCCGGCGGACGGAGCTCGTCCATCGGGAAGGACATGACGTCGGTGGGGCCGGGCAGGTCCATCCACTGGATGTGGAGCTGCTCCATCGCCGCCTCGTCGATGACGATGACGGAGAGTTCGGAGAGCGGGTGGATCCGCATCCGGGCGAGCGCGTAGCGGGCGATGTCGAGGATCGCCCGCTCGTCGACCTCGGTTCCGGACTCGTTGTTGACGTCGATCGACATGGTGCGCTGAGTTCTACTTCCCGTGTGGGCCGCCCCGGCCGCCCGGAGTACCCGGTGCCTGCCGGCTGTCGTACTTCTCGTACGCGTCGACGATACGGCCGACCAGCTTGTGCCGGACGACATCCTCGGACGTGAGCCGCGAGAAGTGGACGTCCGGGACCCCGTCGAGGATGTCCTGGACCTGGCGCAGACCGGACTTGGTGCCGTTCGGCAGGTCGACCTGGGTGACGTCGCCGGTGATGACGATCTTCGAGTCGAAGCCGAGCCGGGTCAGGAACATCTTCATCTGCTCCGGGCTCGTGTTCTGCGCCTCGTCGAGGACGACGAACGCCTCGTTGAGGGTGCGCCCGCGCATGTAGGCCAGGGGGGCCACCTCGATGGTCCCGGCGGCCATGAGGCGCGGGATCGAATCCGGGTCGAGCATGTCGTGCAGCGCGTCGTAGAGCGGGCGCAGGTACGGGTCGATCTTGTCGAAGAGGGTGCCCGGGAGGAATCCGAGCCGCTCCCCCGCCTCCACGGCGGGCCGGGTCAGGATGATCCGGCTGACCTGCTTGGACAGCAGGGCCTGGACCGCCTTGGCCATGGCCAGGTAGGTCTTGCCGGTACCGGCGGGGCCGATGCCGAAGACGATCGTGTTCTTGTCGATCGCGTCGACGTAGCGCTTCTGGTTGAGGGTCTTGGGGCGGATGGTCCGGCCGCGGCTGGAGAGGATGTTCTGGGTGAGGACCTCGGCGGGGGTCTCCTGCGGCCCGGTGCCGTTCGCGTTGCCGTTGCCGCTCGCCTTGAGCATGGCGATCGAGCGTTCCACTGCGTCCTCCGTCATCGGCTGCCCGGTGCGGAGCACCAGCATCATCTCGTCGAACAGGCGCTGGATCAGCGCGACTTCCGCCGCTTCGCCGATCGCGCTGACCTGATTGCCCCGAACATGGATGTCGGCCTTCGGGAAGGCCTTCTCGATCACGCGCAGCAGGGCGTCGCCCGAGCCGAGCACGGTCACCATCGGGTGCGTGGCCGGTACGGTGAAGTGGGCGCGCGCCTGCCCCGGCGCGGGGATGTGGGCTGTCGGTGTCTGAGTCATGGGCCGGCACTGTGGCCTGCGCATACCTCCCGCTGAGGGGCCTCGCCGATCGACGACCTCCGGACTTCAAGCGTACGTCGCCGCCGGGGTATCCCCGAGAGGTTTTCCGACTCGGGGCGGGGCCCGTGTCCGGCGCTCGCCCGCCGCGCTCGGGCACTGTACGGCGGCACGCCCCTACACCGGGTACCGGAATCCGATCGTCGGCACCGCGCGGCGGCGCGCGGCGGGGGTGGACCCGCGTGGGATGAGGTCGTCCAGGAAGCCGTAGCGGCCGCGCAGCTCCTCCGGGGCGGCCCGCCACCAGTGGGCCACCTCCGGCCAGCCGGGGGCGGACAGCGAGCCGCCGAACTCCTGAACCGAGAGCGCCGCCGTCAGGCCGGCGAAGGCGAGCCGGTCGGCCAGCGGCCAGCCCGCCAGGGTTCCGGTGACGAAGCCGGCCACGTACACGTCGCCCGCCCCCGTCGGGTCCAGCGCGTCGACGGTGATCCCCGGGACCCGGGCCGTCTCGCCGGTGCGCCCGTCGACGGCGTACGAGCCCTCGGGCCCCATCGTCACCACCGCGATCGGCACCTTCTCCGCCAGCGCCCTGGCGGCCGCGAGCGGGCAGTCGGTCCGGGTGTAGCGCATGGCCTCGCCCGCGTTCGGCAGGAAGGCCTCGCAGTGCTCCAGGTCGCCCAGGGCTCCCAGGTCCCACCGTCCGCTCTCGTCCCATCCCACGTCCGCGAAGACCCGCGAGCCGCGCCGCGCCGCCGCGCCGACCCAGTCCTCGCCCCGGCCCGGGCCCAGCGAGGCGACGGCGGCCCGGGCCCGCGGCGGGCACTGCGGGAACGGTCCGGGGCCCGCCGGGGGCGGGGCCTCGTGGCCGTGCGAGACCATCGTGCGCTCGCCCTCGTACGCCATGGAGACGGTGACGGGGCTGTGCCAGCCCGGGACCGTACGGGACATCGACAGGTCGATGCCCTCGCCCTGTTCGAGGGCGTCCCAGCAGTACTCGCCGTAGTGGTCGTCCCCGAAGGCCGCGGCGAGCGAGGTGCGCAGGCCGAGCCGGGCCAGTGCGGTGGCCATGTTGGCGACTCCGCCGGGGCTGGATCCCATGCCGCGCGCCCAGGACTCCGTACCGCGCACGGGGGCCGAGTCCAGGCCGGTGAAGATGATGTCAAGGAAGACGGTCCCGGTCAGGAAGACGTCGCAGCCCGGTTCCTCGGGATCGCGCACCGGCCCGAGCGGGTCCACTGCTGCTGATCGGCTGTCGAGGCCGTCCCGACTGGTCACGGTGTGCTCCCCGTTCTTGAAGGGTCGTTTCTGCGCGCGGCTTCCCGGCGGGAAAGCCGCGAGCACTGCCCGGCTCGGACGGGCCCAAAACACAGTGTGTCCCAGATCACTCCCGGAATGCTCTTCCGCACGACTCCGGCCCCTCGACACAGCGCGGCGGCGGTCCCGCCCGCCGCAGGACGGCTGGACATGCCCGGCGCCGTCCCGCGGGGGCGCGCCGGCGTCAGATCCGCTTCGGCAGCGGCACCCGCATCAGGTCCGCCGCCACCGTGAGCTCGCCCTCGAAGCCCGCGGCGCGCGCCTGGCGTTCGAACTCCGACGGGTCCGGGTACCGCTGCGAGAAGTGCGTCAGCACCAGATGCCGGACCCGCGCGTCCCGGGCCACGCCCGCGGCCTGGCCGGCGGTCAGGTGCCCGTGGTCGGCGGCCAGCCCGGCGTCCTCGTCGAGGAAGGTCGACTCGATCACCAGCATGTCGCAGCCCTCGGCCAGCGCCTCGACGCCGGGGCACAGCCGGGTGTCCATGACGAAGGCGAAACGCTGCCCCGGTCGGGGCTCGCTGACCTGCTCCAGCGTCACCTCGCCGAGCCTCCCGTCGCGCTGGAGCCGGCCGACGTCGGGCCCCTTGATCCCGTGCCGCGCGAGCAGTTCCGGCAATATGCGGCGGCCGTCCGGCTCGGTCAGCCGGTAGCCGAAGGACTCGACCGGGTGCGAGAGCAGCCGCGCCTCCAGGACGTACGAGGCCCCCTGCGCCAGCGTCCCGTTCCCGGTCACCGGTACCTCGTCGAGCAGGACCGTCTCCCGGTAGGCCGTGGCGTACCGCAGCCGGTCGAAGAACTTCTGCCCGGAGGCCGGGTAGTGCGCGGCCACCGGGTGCGGGACCCGGTCGAGGTTGATCCGCTGGATCACCCCGGCGAGGCCGAGGCTGTGGTCGCCGTGGAAGTGGGTGACACAGATCCGGTTGATGTCGTGCGCGGCGACGCCGGCGCGCAGCATCTGGCGCTGGGTGCCCTCGCCCGGGTCGAAGAGGATGCCCTCGCCGTCCCAGCGGAGCAGGTAGCCGTTGTGGTTGCGGTGGCGGGTGGGCACCTGGCTGGCGGTCCCCAGCACCACGAATTCGCGTACGGACACGGCTATCCCGGGGGCCACTGGAGGCCGCGGCCGCCGAGGACGTGCGCGTGGGTGTGGAAGACGGTCTGCCCGGCGCCCGATCCCGTGTTGAAGACGACCCGGTAGCCCTGCTCGGTGATCTTCTCGTCACGAGCGATCCGCGCGGCCTCCCGCAGCACGTCGGCGGCGACGGCGGGCTCGGCCTCGGCGAGCGAGGCCGCGTCGGGGTAGTGCACCTTGGGGATGATCAGGACGTGCGTCGGCGCCTGCGGGTTGATGTCCCGGAAGGCGACGGTCGTATCCGTCTCGCGGACCACGGTCGCCGGGACCTCCCCGGTGACGATCTTGCAGAACAGGCAGTCGGCCTGCGGTTCCCCGGCCATTGCGGTGCCTCCCGTGACGGTGATCGGTCCGGGCATCGTACCGAGCCCGGACCGCGCCGCGACGCCTCTGCCCGGCCCCGGCCGCACGGCCGCCGGGTACTGGAACCGCCCGTGCGGGCACCGCCCGTCAGGACCACCGTCCCGTACGGGCCAGCAGGACCGCCGTGGCGGCCGTGCCCGCGGTGGAGGTGCGCAGCACGGAGCGGCCCAGGCGGTGGGGGCGGGCCCCGGCGGCGGCGAAGACGGCCAGTTCCTCCGGGGAGACCCCGCCCTCCGGGCCGACCACCAGGACGATGGAGCCCGACTCCGGCAGCGGGGCCGCGGCCAGCGCGTCCGAGGGGGTGTCGCGGTCCTCGTGGAGGACCATCGCCAGGTCGGCGTCGGCCAGCAGCGCCGCCACCTGCTTGGTGGACAGGGCCTCGGCCACCTCCGGGAAGCGGACCCGGCGGGACTGCTTGCCCGCCTCGCGGGCCGTGGCCCGCCACTTGGCCAGGGACTTGGCGCCCCGGTCGCCCCGCCACTGCGTGATGCAGCGCGAGGCCTGCCAGGGCACGATCGCGTCCACGCCGGTCTCGGTCATCGTCTCGACCGCCAGCTCGCCCCGGTCGCCCTTGGGCAGGGCCTGGACCACGGTGATCCGTACGCCGGGCTCCGGTTCCCGTCCGGCCGAGGAGACGGCGACGACCAGCCGGTCCTTGCCTTCCGCCGCCTTGACGACCGCTTCCGCCCAGCCGCCGCGGCCGTCCGTGAGGACCAGTGCCTCGCCCGGGTTCAGCCGCTTCACGGACACCGCGTGCCGGCCCTCGGGGCCGTCCAGGACGAACTCCGGCCCCTGCGGGACCTCTTCGACCACGAACACGGGGGCGGTCATGACGCACTCCTCATCTGCATTGCCTTCAACGCGCTCTGTGCCTCGGCCAGTTCGGCCGCGAGGACTTCCACCAGCTCACCGGCCGGCAGCGTTCGCGCCAGCCGGTGCCCCTGTCCGGCCCACAGGGCCATGCCCTGAGGGTCCCCGGCCGCCGCGGCGGCCCTGCGCAGGGCCGAGGTCAGGTGGTGGACCTGAGGATAGGCGGCAGGGGCATAGGGGCCGTGCTCGCGCATGAACCGGTTCACCAGTCCGCGCGCCGGTCGCCCCGAGAAGGCCCGGGTCAGTTCGGTCCGGACGAACAGCGGGTCCGTCAGGGACTTCTTGTGCAGGGGGTCCGCCCCCGACTCCGGGCAGGCCAGGAAGGCGGTGCCGAGCTGCGCCGCCTCCGCGCCCGCCGCCAGCACCGCGGCGATCTGCGAGCCGCGCATCAGGCCGCCCGCCGCGATGATCGGGAGCGACACGGATTCCCGTACCTGGCCCACCAGGGCGAGCAGCCCGACCGCGGCCGTGCCGTCGGCCTGCGGGTCGTCGCGGTGGGTGCCCTGGTGGCCTCCCGCCTCCACGCCCTGCACGCAGAGGGCGTCGGCCCCCGCGTGCTGGGCGGTACGGGCCTCCTCGACGGAGGTCACGGTCACCGTGGTGCGGGTGCCCGCCTTGCGCAGCGCCGCCAGCGCGGAGGCCCCGGGGCAGCCGAAGGTGAAGGACACGGCCGCGACCGGGTCTTCGAGCAGGATGGCGAGCTTGGCCTCGTAGCCGTCGTCGCAGGTGCTGTAGACGTCCTCGTCGGCCAGGGAGATCCCGTACCAGCTCGCCTCGCCGGCGAGCTGCCCCCGGTAGGCCTCCACCGCGGCCGGGTCGACGCAGCCGGTCTGCGGCATGACCAGGTTGACGCCGAACGGGCGCCGGGTCAGGGCGCGGACCTGCTTGATCTCCTGGTACATGCCGTCGGCGGTCTTGTAGCCCCCGGCCAGGAATCCCAGCCCGCCCGCCTCGCACACGGCGGCGGCGAGCAGCGGGCACGAGGCGCCGCCCGCCATGGGAGCCTGCACGATCGGGTAAGGGGTGAGACCGTTCGGCGAGGAGGACATGGACGCATCGTGCCACGTCCCGTGCGGGGGGCCGAATCATCGCATTCGCCTGGCATAGTCCGCTTCACCGAGCCCTGCCGGACATGCGCCGAGCCCGGCGCGGGGGCGTCCCCGGCCGGGCTCGTACGGTGGTCGGCCCGCCCCGTCAGCGACCGTTGAAGGCGTCCTTCAAGCGGCTGAACAGGCCCTGCTGGCCCGGCGCGAACTGGCCCGTGGGCCGCTCCTCGCCGCGCAGCTTCGCCAGCTGGCGCAGCAGGTCCTCCTGCTGCGGGTCGAGCTTGCTCGGAGTGGTGACCTCGACGTGGACCATCAGGTCGCCGCGCCCGCCGCCGCGCAGGTGCGTGACGCCGCGCCCGTGCAGCGGGATCGACTGGCCGGACTGGGTACCGGGCCGGATGTCGATCTCCTCCATGCCGTCCAGCGTCTCCAGCGGGCACTTGGTGCCCAGGGACGCCGCCGTCATCGGGATGGTGACCGTGCAGTGCAGGTCGTCCCCGCGCCGCTGGAAGGTCGGGTGCGCCAGCTCGTGGATCTCCACGTACAGGTCGCCGGCGGGGCCGCCGCCGGGGCCGACCTCGCCCTCGCCCGCGAGCTGGATGCGGGTGCCGTTCTCGACGCCCGCCGGGATCTTGACCGTCAGGCTGCGGCGGGACCGCACCCGGCCGTCGCCCGCGCACTCGTGGCACGGGGTGGGGACCACGGTGCCGAAGCCCTGGCACTGCGGGCAGGGGCGCGAGGTCATGACCTGGCCCAGGAAGGACCGGGTGACCTGCGAGACCTCACCGCGGCCGCGGCACATGTCACACGTCTGCGCCGAGGTGCCGGGGGCGGCGCCTTCGCCGGAGCAGGTGGTGCAGACGACCGCCGTGTCGACCTGGATGTCCTTGGTCGTCCCGAAGGCGGCCTCGTCCAGTTCCAGGTCCAGGCGGATCATCGCGTCCTGGCCGCGCCGGGTCCGCGAGCGCGGCCCGCGCTGCGAGGTCTGGCCGAAGAAGGCGTCCATGATGTCGGAGAAGTTGCCGAAGCCACCCGCCCCGAAGCCGCCCGCGCCGGCGCCGCCCGACGAGGACAGCGGGTCGCCGCCGAGGTCGTAGACCTGCTTCTTCTGCGGGTCCGAGAGCACCTCGTACGCCGCGTTGATCTCCTTGAAACGCTCTTGCGTCTTGGGATCGGGGTTCACATCCGGGTGCAGCTCGCGGGCGAGTCGCCGGAATGCCTTCTTGATCTCGTCCTGCGATGCGTCGCGGCGCACGCCGAGAACGGCGTAGTAGTCCGTGGCCACTTACGACTCCGCCAGGATCTGTCCGACGTAACGTGCCACTGCGCGTACCGCTCCCATCGTTCCGGGGTAGTCCATGCGGGTCGGTCCGACCACGCCGAGTTTGGCGACTGCTTCGCCGCCCGAACCGTAACCGACCGAGACGACCGACGTGGAGTTCAGCCCCTCGTAGGCGTTCTCGTGCCCGATCCGTACGGCCATTCCCGACTCGTTGGCCTCACCGAGCAGCTTGAGGAGCACGACCTGCTCCTCCAGCGCCTCCAGCACCGGCCTGATCGTCAGGGGAAAATCGTGTCCGAAGCGGGTGAGATTGGCGGTACCGCCGATCATCAGCCGTTCCTCGGCTTCCTCGACCAGGGTTTCGAGGAGGGTCGCGAGCACCGTGGAGACCGTGCCGCGGTCCTCGGCCTCGAAGGATTCGGGGAGGTCCTTCACGAGCGGCGGCACGTCGGTGAACCGGCGGCCGACGACGCGGCTGTTGAGCCGGGCCCGCAGGTCCGCCAGCGAGGCCTCGCCGAAGGGGCTCGCGCAGTCGATCAGCCGCTGCTCGACCCGGCCCGTGTCCGTGATCAGTACGAGCATCAGGCGCGCGGGAGCCAGCGAGAGCAGCTCCACGTGCCGGACGGTCGACCGGGTCAGGCTCGGGTACTGGACCACGGCGACCTGCCGGGTCAGCTGCGCGAGCAGCCGCACCGTGCGGCCGACCACGTCGTCGAGGTCGACGGCTCCGTCGAGGAAGTTCTGGATCGCCCGGCGCTCCGGCGACGACAGCGGTTTGACCCCCGCCAGCCTGTCGACGAAGAGGCGGTAGCCCTTGTCGGTGGGGATCCGGCCCGCGCTGGTGTGGGGCTGGGCGATGTAGCCCTCTTCCTCCAGCACGGCCATGTCGTTGCGCACGGTGGCGGGTGAGACGCCGAGGCGGTGCCGCTCGGTGAGCGCCTTGGAGCCGACGGGCTCCTCCGTCCCGACGTAGTCCTGGACGATGGCGCGCAGCACTTCGAGTCTGCGTTCACTGAGCATTCGCGCACACCTCCAGCTGTGGTCCGTTGCCTGCTCCGTTGGCACTCCGAGCGTTCGAGTGCCAGAGAACCCCCGCTCAGTGTACGGCCGGGCAGTAAGCCGCTGGCAAGGGAGGCCCGCCAGGGTAGCGTCGCCGTATGGACGTGCGTTGGGAAGAGGCGGGCTGGGAACGGCTGACCGGACGGGTCGGCCGGCGTCGGCTGCCGGTGTGGGACTGCACGGTGGGGCTGGTGGTGGGGGACGACCGCGTCCTGGCGGTCGACCCCGGGTCGTGCCTGCGCGAGGGGGCCCAGCTGCGGGCCGAGGCGGAGCGGCTGACCGGCCGGCACGTGACTGATATCGCATTCACGCACGGACATTTCGACCACGTGTTGGGCGGCGCGGCCTTCGCGGGCGCCGAGGTCTACGGGGCGGTCGGGCTGGCCGGGGTGCTCGCGGCCGACCGCGAGGGGCTGCGGCGCTCGGCGGTGGAGCACGGGCTCGCGCGGGACGAGGCGGCGGAGGCCGCCGAGCTGGTGGTGCGGCCCCGGCATCCGGTGTCGGGCGAGTGGACGCTGGAGCTGGGCGGGATCCAGGTGCTGCTGGCGAACGTGGGGCCCGGGCACACCGGGCACGACCTGGCGGTCTTCGTACCCGGCGAGCGCGAGGTGGTCTTCTGCGGGGACCTGGTGGAGGAGTCCGGCGAGCCGCAGGCCGGCCCGGACGCGGTGCCGGCCCGGTGGCCCGCCGCGCTGGACCGGCTGCTGTCGCTCGGCGGCGACGACGCGCTGTACGTACCGGGTCACGGAGCGGTGGTCGACGCGGACTTCGTCCGTGCGCAACGCGCCACACTGGCAGCACGTTTCGGCGTGTCGGAGGCATGAGGGCGGCCGCTCTCCTACTGTCGGCCGGATGCGCGAGTACTCCCCCGACCTGACCCCGCAGTGGAAGCGCCCGAAGCCCGTGCCGGAGGTGCCGGCGGAACCCGACCTCGTGGTCGAGGTGGCGGGTACGGACTTCTGCGGCGCGGTGGTGGCCTGCGAGGCGGGCACGGTGACCCTGGAGGACCGGTTCGGCAGGCGGCGGGTGTTCCCGATGGAGCCGCGGGGGTTCCTGCTGGAGGGCGCCGCGGTCACCCTGGTCCGCCCGCCCCGGGGGCCGGCGGCCCCGGCCCGCACCGCGTCCGGGTCGATCGCCGTCCCGGGGGCCAGGGCGCGGGTGGCCCGGGCCGGGCGGATCTACGTCGAGGGGCGGCACGACGCCGAGCTGGTCGAGCGGGTCTGGGGCGACGACCTGCGGATCGAGGGGGTCGTCGTGGAGTACCTGGAGGGCATCGACGACCTCCCCGCCGTCGTCGCGGAGTTCGGACCCGCCCCGGACGCCCGTTTGGGCGTCCTGGTGGACCACCTGGTGCCCGGCTCGAAGGAGTCCCGCATCGCGGCGTCGGTGACCTCGCCGGACGTCCTGATCGTGGGCCACCCGTACGTGGACGTCTGGCAGGCGGTGAAACCGTCCGCGCTCGGCATCGCCGCGTGGCCGGTGGTCCCGCGCGGGCAGGACTGGAAGACGGGCGTCTGCCGGGCCCTGGGCTGGCCGGAGAACACGGGGGCCGCCTGGCAGCACATCCTGTCGCGCGTGGCCTCGTACAGGGACCTGGAGCCGACCCTGCTGGGCGCGGTGGAGCACCTCATCGACCACGTGACGGCGCCCTGACCCCGGTCCCGCCCGACGGGCTCCCGCGCCGGAGGCCCGGGGCGGGGGCAGGGGGCAGGTCGGGGCCGTTCCGGTCAGGTCAGATCAGGTCCGGTCAGTCCACCAGGTCCCGGACGACCGCGTCGGCCAGCAGCCGCCCCCGCAGGGTCAGCACGGCCCGGCCCGCCTCGTACGGGGCGGGCTCCAGCAGCCCGTCCGCCAGGGCCCGCCGCGAGGCCGCGAGGCCGGCCGGCGCCAGCAGCGACAGCGGTACGCCGTCCACCAGCCGCAGCTCCAGCAGGATCCGCTCCACCCGCCGGTCCTCCTCGGAGAGGAGCTCCCGGCCGGCGCCCGGGGAGCGTCCCTGCGCCAGCGCGGCGGCGTACGCGCCCGGGTGCTTCACGTTCCACCACCGCACACCGCCGACGTGCGAGTGCGCGCCCGGACCGGCGCCCCACCAGTCCGCGCCGCGCCAGTACAGCTCGTTGTGGAGGCAGCGGCCGGCCGGCGACGCGGCCCAGTTCGACACCTCGTACCAGGAGTACCCGGCCCGCTCCATGACCTCGTCCGCGATCAGGTAACGGTCGGCGTGGACGTCGTCGTCCGTCATCGGGACCTCGCCCCGGCGGATCCGCCGGGCGAGCTGCGTGCCCTCCTCGACGATCAGCGCGTAGGCGCTGATGTGGTCCGGTCCGGCGCCCAGGGCGGCCGTGAGCGAGTCGCGCCAGTCCTGGTCGGACTCGCCGGGGGTGCCGTAGATCAGGTCCAGGTTGACGTGCTCGAAGCCGGCCGCGCGCGCCTCGGAGACGCATGCCTCGGGGCGTCCCGGCGTGTGCGTGCGGTCGAGCACCTTGAGGACGTGCTGCTTCGCGCTCTGCATGCCGAAGGAGAGCCGGTTGAAGCCGCCTGCGCGCAGTTCCGCCAGGTACCGGGGGTCGACCGACTCCGGGTTGGCCTCGGTGGTGATCTCGGCGTCCTCGGCCAGGCCGAACTCCTCGCGGATCGCCGCGAGCATCCGTACGAGGTCCCGGGCGGGCAGCAGCGTCGGGGTGCCGCCGCCGACGAAGACGGTCCGGACGGCGCGGGGGTCGTCGCCGAGCACCTTGCGGGCGAGGCGGACCTCGTCGATCAGGGTGTCCGCGTAGTTCTCCCGGGAGGCGAGCACGCCGCCGGTACCCCGCAGCTCGGTGGCCGTGTAGGTGTTGAAGTCGCAGTAGCCGCAGCGCGTGGCGCAGTACGGGACGTGCAGGTAGAAGCCGAGCGGCCGCTCCCCGGCGGCCGCCAGGGCGTGCGCCGGCAGCGAGCCGTCTTCGGGCATGGGGTCACCGTCGGGCAGTGCGGAAGGCATGCCCCCATTGTCCCGCACCGCCCGGCGACCCCCGACCGGTGGCCCGGCGGGGGTCGGGGGCGGGCGCTGTCCCGCCCCGGGCGGCTCGCCCCGAGGGCGTCAGGCCTCGCGGGAGCCCTCGTACATCTCGTCGATCAGGTACTTGAACTCCCGCTCGACCACCGGCCGCTTCAGCTTGAGGCTGGGGGTGAGGTCCCCGTGCTCCACGTCCAGGTCGCGCGGCAGCAGCCGGAACTGCTTCACCGTCTGCCAGCGCTGGAGGCCCTCGTTCAGGGTCTGGACGTACGTCTCGATGAGGCGGTTCGTCTCCGGCGCGGCGACGACCTCCGCGTACGTCTTGCCCTCCAGCCCGTTGTCCGCGGCCCAGCCGAGGATCGCGGGTCCGTCGAGCGCGATCAGCGCCGAGCAGAAGTTCCGGTCCGCGCCGTGCACGACGATGCTGGAGACGTACGGGCAGATCGCCTTGAACTGGCCCTCGACCTCGGCCGGGGCGACGTACTTGCCGCCGGAGGTCTTGATCAGGTCCTTCTTGCGGTCCGTGATCCGCAGGTAGCCGTCGGCGGAGAGCTCGCCGATGTCGCCGGTGTGCAGCCAGCCGTCGGCCTCCAGCACCTCGGCGGTCTTGTCCGGGAGCCCGTGGTACCCCTGCATGATGCCGGGGCCGCGCAGCATGATCTCGCCGTCGTCGGCGATCCGGACCTCGGTGCCGGGGAGCGGCTTGCCGACCGTACCGGTGCGGTAGGCCTCGCCCGGGTTGACGAAGGAGGCGGCGCTGGACTCCGTGAGGCCGTAGCCCTCCAGGATGTGGATGCCGGCGCCCGCGAAGAAGTAGCCGATGTCGGGGGCCAGGGCGGCGGAGCCGGAGACGGCGGCCCGCAGCTTGCCGCCGAAGGCGGCGCGGAGCTTGGAGTAGACGAGGGCGTCGGCGACCTTGTGCTTGGCGTTGAGTCCGAGGGGGACCGTCGCCCGCCCGGTGCGCCGGAAGTTGTCCTGGCTGGCCTTGGCGTAGTCGCGGGAGACGCCGGCCGCCCACTGGAAGATCTTGTACTTGGCGCCGCCCGCGGCCCGGGCCTTGGCGGCGACCCCGTTGTAGACCTTCTCGAAGATGCGCGGGACCGCCGCCATGTACGTCGGCTGGACGATCGGCAGGTTCTCGATGATCTTGTCGATGCGGCCGTCGACGGCGGTGACGTGGCCGACCTCGATCTGGCCGGAGGTCAGCACCTTGCCGAAGACGTGGGCCAGCGGCAGCCACAGGTACTGGACGTCGTCCTTGGTGATCAGGCCGGTGGCCACGGTCGCCTTGGCCATGTACGACCAGTTGTCGTGCGGCAGCCGCACGCCCTTGGGCCGGCCGGTGGTGCCGGAGGTGTAGATGAGGGTGGCGAGCTGGTCGGCCGTGATGGCGGCGATCCGCTCCTTGACCGCCTCGGGGTTCTTGGCGAGGTACTCCGCGCCGCGCTTCTCCAGGTCGGCGAGGGAGAGCACCCAGCCCTCCGGGTCGCCCTCGGCCGCGAGGGCCTCGTCGGCGTCGAGGACCACGACGTGCTGCAGCTCGGGCAGGTCGGAGCGGTGGGCGCGGGCCTTCGCCAGCTGCTTGCCGTCCTCGGCGATCAGTACCCGGCTCGCCGAGTCCGCGAGGATGTACGCCGACTCCTCGGCGTTCGTGCTCGGGTAGATCGTGGTCGTCGCGGCGCCCGCGCACATCACGCCGAGGTCGGCGAGGATCCATTCGACGCGGGTGTTGGAGGCGAGCGCGACGCGGTCCTCCGAGCGCAGGCCGAGGTCGATCAGCCCGGCGGCGATGGCGAAGACCCGCTCCGCCGCCTGTCCCCAGCTGAGCGACTTCCAGTCGTCGGGAGCACCCGGGCCGCCGGCCGAGGGCACCGGGAACCGGTACGCCTCGCCGTCGGGCGTGGCGGCGACGCGCTCAAGGAAGAGGGCCGCCACGGTGGGCGGACGGTTCTCGATCAAGGTCTGTGTGTCGCTCACGACATCCTCCGGACCGGTCCACGCGGCAGAGCGTGGGCGTGGGGCGCTTACGGGGCGCTTGGGACTGGCGGGTTTGAGACGTTGCCAACTAGTGACTGGCGAGTAACCATCGAGCAGTGATCAGACTAGAGGCCGTCCGCCCGGGGCGTAAGAGCTGGCGAGCGGCCGCTTCATAACGAAAGAGGCCCCCGCGCTCTCGCACGGGGGCCCGCTTCCGTCGGTGCCGCTACTTCTTCTTGCCGGCCGACTCGTCGCTCGACAGGACGGCGATGAAGGCCTCCTGCGGGACCTCCACGGAGCCGACCATCTTCATCCGCTTCTTGCCTTCCTTCTGCTTCTCCAGCAGCTTCCGCTTACGGGAGATGTCACCGCCGTAGCACTTGGCGAGTACGTCCTTGCGGATGGCGCGGATCGTCTCGCGGGCGATGACGCGGGAGCCGACCGCGGCCTGGATCGGGATCTCGAAGGCCTGCCGCGGGATCAGCTCGCGCAGCTTGGCGACCAGGCGGACGCCGTAGGCGTAGGCGGCGTCCTTGTGGCAGACGGCGGAGAAGGCGTCGACCTTGTCGCCGTGCAGCAGGATGTCGACCTTGACCAGGCTGCCGGACTGCTCGCCCGTGGGTTCGTAGTCCAGGGAGGCGTAGCCGCGCGTCTTGGACTTCAGCTGGTCGAAGAAGTCGAAGACGATCTCGGCGAGCGGGAGCGTGTAGCGGATCTCGACCCGGTCCTCGGAGAGGTAGTCCATCCCGAGGAGGGTGCCGCGGCGCTGCTGGCAGAGCTCCATGATCGCGCCGATGAACTCGGAGGGCGCGAGCAGGGTGGCCCGGACGACCGGTTCGAACACGTCCGAGATCTTGCCCTCGGGGAACTCGCTCGGGTTGGTGACGGAGACTTCCTTGCCGTCCTCCATGACCACCCGGTACACCACGTTGGGCGCGGTGGCGATCAGGTCGAGGCCGAACTCCCGCTCCAGGCGCTCGCGGACCACGTCCAGGTGGAGCAGGCCGAGGAAGCCGACGCGGAAGCCGAAGCCGAGCGCCGCCGAGGTCTCCGGCTCGTAGACCAGCGCGGCGTCGTTGAGCTGGAGCTTGTCGAGCGCCTCGCGCAGGTCCGGGTAGTCCGAGCCGTCCAGCGGGTACAGGCCCGAGAAGACCATCGGCCTCGGGTCCTTGTAGCCGCCGAGGGCCTCGGTCGCCCCGTTGTGCAGGCTGGTGATCGTGTCACCGACCTTGGACTGGCGTACGTCCTTCACGCCGGTGATGATGTAGCCCACCTCGCCGACGCCGATGCCGTCGGCCGGGGTCATCTCCGGCGAGGAGACACCGATCTCCAGCAGCTCGTGCGTCGCGCCGGTGGACATCATCCGGATGCGCTCGCGCTTGTTGAGCTGGCCGTCGACCACACGGACGTAGGTGACCACGCCCCGGTAGGAGTCGTAGACCGAGTCGAAGATCATGGCGCGCGCCGGGGCGTCCTTGGGGCCGACCGGGGCCGGGACCGTGGCGACGATCTTGTCGAGCAGGGCGTCCACGCCGAGACCGGTCTTCGCCGAGACGCGCAGCACGTCCTCGGGCTGGCAGCCGACCAGGTTCGCGAGCTCCTCGGCGAACTTCTCCGGCTGGGCGGCCGGCAGGTCGATCTTGTTCAGGACCGGGACGATCGCGAGGTCCTTCTCCATCGCCAGGTACAGGTTGGCGAGAGTCTGCGCCTCGATGCCCTGGGCGGCGTCCACCAGGAGGACCGTGCCCTCGCACGCGGCGAGGGAGCGGGAGACCTCGTAGGTGAAGTCGACGTGCCCGGGGGTGTCGATCATGTTGAGGATGTGGGTGTCGCCCCGGCCCTCGCCCGCGGTGGGGGCCCAGGGCAGCCGGACCGCCTGGGACTTGATCGTGATGCCGCGCTCACGCTCGATGTCCATGCGGTCGAGGTACTGGGCGCGCATCTGCCGCTGGTCGACCACACCGGTGAGCTGGAGCATCCGGTCGGCAAGGGTCGACTTGCCGTGGTCGATGTGCGCGATGATGCAGAAGTTGCGGATCAGCGCCGGGTCGGTACGGCTCGGCTCGGGCACGTGGCTGGGGATCGCGGGCACGCAGTGTCCTGATTCTCGGGTCGCAGTCGGAGGCATGGAGCGGGACGTCGGTCTGAGGACAGCTCCGGCCCCGTCGCTCTCGTCGGCGCGACGGCGGATCTGTACGCAGGCTCCCATGGTCCCATGGACGGGGGAGTGCGCTCGGATTGGGCCGCCGGGAGCGTGCCTGGTAGCCTGGGCAGCTGTGTCTCGTATGCCCTCTCAGCTGTCGGGACACACATTCGAAGATCAAACTCTGAACCTGAGAAGGCTCTTTCGTGGCGAACATCAAGTCCCAGATCAAGCGGAACAAGACGAACGAGAAGGCGCGCCTGCGCAACAAGGCCGTCAAGTCCTCGCTCAAGACCGCGATCCGCAAGGCCCGCGAGGCCGTCGTCGCCGGTGACGTCGAGAAGGCCACCGTGGCTTCTCGTGCCGCCGCGCGTGCGCTCGACAAGGCTGTCTCGAAGGGTGTCATCCACAAGAACGCCGCCGCCAACAAGAAGTCGGCGCTGGCGGTCAAGGTTGCCTCCCTGCAGGGCTGAGCTCTCGATGTGATCGCCGGTGAGGACCCAGCGGGCCCTCTCTCCCGCTCCTGACCGGCACCCCGCTCCGCACACGAAGCGTTCGCCACGCGGGTGCGGAGCACACCAGCAGTGACCGAAGGCCCCGGCCGCCATCCTCCCCAGGGCGGCGACCGGGGCCTTCGCTTTGCCCGCCCGCCCTGCGCCAACCCGCCCTGCGCCGGGCCCGCCCTGTGACCGCGCCGCCCCCCGGGGTCGCCCCTGCGGGTAGGGGCAAGGGGTACGGGGCGGGTACGGGTACGGGCCGCGGTGGCCGGGCGGGTTGTGTCAGCCCCGCTGGGGGCGGGCGGCGCGGGCCACCGCCACGACCGCCTTCTCCAGCGCGTACTCGGGGTCGTCACCGCCGCCCTTGACCCCCGCGTCGGCGGCGGCCACGGCGCGCAGGGCGTCCGAGACGCCGTCCGCGGACCAGCCGCGCATCTGCTGGCGGACGCGGTCGATCTTCCACGGCGGCATGCCCAGGTCCCGCGCGAGATCGCCCGGGCGGGCCCCGCGCGGGGCGGAGGCCAGTTTGCCGATGGCGCGCACCGCCTGGGCCAGGGCGCTGGTGATCAGGACCGGCGCCACCCCGGTGGACAGGGACCAGCGCAGGGCTTCGAGGGCCTCCGCCGCACGGCCCTCCACCGCCCGGTCGGCGACGGTGAAGCTGGAGGCCTCGGCCCGGCCGGTGTAGTAGCGGCCGACCACGGCCTCGTCGATGGTGCCGTCGACGTCCGCGCAGAGCTGGGCCGCCGCGCTCGCCAGCTCCCGCAGGTCGCTGCCGATCGCGTCCACCAGGGTCTGGCAGGCCTCGGGGGTCGCCGACCGGCCCAGCGTGCGGAACTCGCCGCGCACGAACGACAGCCGGTCCGCGGCCTTCGTCATCTTCGGGCAGGCGATCTCGCGCGCGCCCGCCTTGCGCGCCGCGTCCAGCAGGCCCTTGCCCTTGACGCCGCCCGCGTGGAGGAGGACGAGGATGATCTCCTCGTACGGAGCACCGAGGTAGGCCTTGACCTCTTTGACGGTGTCCGCGGAGAGGTCCTGCGCGTTGCGCACGACCAGCACCTTGCGCTCGGAGAACAGCGAGGGGCTCGTCAGCTCGGCCAGCGTGCCGGGCTGGAGCTGCTCGGAGGCGAGGTCGCGCACGTCCGTGTCGGCGTCCACGGCGCGCGCGGCCACGACCACCTCCCGTACGGCACGGTCGAGCAGCAGGTCCTCCTGCCCCACCGCGAGGGTGAGCGGGGCGAGCGGATCGTCGGTGGGGTTCTTCCTGGTGGCCATCGGATCCAGCATCCCACGCCGCACCGACAGCCCTTCGCGCCCCGTAGCGGAGAATGGCCGGGTGAACGCGCGCCATGTACTCGTCCTGCCCGACCGCGACGCCGCCGAGGAGGTGGCGCGGGAGGCCGTCGACCGCTTCGGCCTCCCGGAGGAGCCCCGGCTGGTGCGCGACGCCCTGGCGGGCGAGGACGACGCCGAGGACGCCCAGTGGCTGGTGGTCGTCGAGGACCCGCGGCTCCGGCTCGACCCCGTCGCGCTGGACGGGCTCGCCGCCGAGCACGAGGGCTGGCTCGAAGCCCCGTAGGGCTCCGGCCGGCCCCCCGCGGCACCGGCCCGCGGGCCGGCACCGGCACCTCAGGCCTTGTGCACGATCTGGACGTCCAGCGCCACTTCCACACTCGAACCCACGGCCGCGATCCCCTGCGCCAGGACCGACTGCCAGTTGAGGGTGAAGTCCTCGCGGTGGAGTTCGGTGGTGGCCCGGCAGGCGGCCCTCGGTTCCCCCTCCAGGCCCGTGCCGATACCCAGGTAGCGGGTGTCCAGGGTGACCGAGCGGCTGACCCCGTGCAGCGTGAGGGCGCCCGTGACGGCCCAGCGGCCGCCGCTGCGGTGGATGAACCGCTCGCTGTAGAACTCCACCGTCGGATGCCTGGCCGCGTCCAGGAAGTCCGCTGACCTCAGGTGGTCGTCCCGCAGCCGCACCCCGGTGTCGATGCTCGCCGCGTCGATGATCACGCGCATGGAGGAGTCCTCCATGCGCTCGGCTATCCGCACGGCCCCAGCGAACGTGTTGAACCGGCCGCCGATGCGCGCGAAGCCGATGTGGCGCGCGGTGAAGGCGATGGTCGAGTGCGTCGGGTCGAGCTCCCAGTGGCCGGGCTGCGGCAACAGCGGCGGTTCCACCGCGTCCAGGACGATCTCTCCGGTACCGGGCTGCGCCGGGTTCCCGACGAGCGTCGTCCCGTGGAACGGGGCGTACCCCTCGGCGGTCACGGACAGGCGGTACTCCCCCTCCGGAACGGCGGCCGTGAACCCGCCGTACGGGTCGGTCTCCCCGCTGACGATCCGGCGCCCGATCGGGTCGGTCACCTCGAACCTGGCCTGCCGCACCGGCTGGTGGACGGTATCGAGGACCCGGCAGCTGAGCAGCCGCGCCGTCGGCGGCAACGTCAGCGTGGCGGACGTGGTCGGGCTGGACCCTCCGACCGTCTCCATTCCCCGTCGGCGACTGAACATGGCTGATGCACCCCCGTGCTCCGTGGACTTGGACCGCGTCGGCGAAGACGCATTCGATCATGCGGTCGGACAGTGGGCGACGAGAAGGGACACGCCTTCCGTACCCGCGCCGGTTTCGCCGCCGGTCGACGGTAAATGCTCGCATCCCCGGGCCCGTTCCCGCGACAGCGACCGCCCCGTGGGTGTCGGTACGCAGCACTGTCGCCCCCAGTGCCCGCAGCCGCGCGAGCGTGCCGGGCGCGGGGTGGCCGTAGCGGTTGCCCGCACCCACCGGCACGATGGCCAGCCGCGGCCGGACCCTGGCGTGCAGTGCGGGGTCCTGGTGGGCGGACCCGTGGTGGGCGACCTTGAGGACGTCGACCGGCCCGAGTTCGGGATGGCTCCTCAACAGGGCCTGCTGCGCGGGGGGTTCGAGGTCTCCGAGCAGCAGCAGGGTGAGTCCCGCCGAGCGCACGAGCAGGGTGACGCTCGCGTCGTTGGGTCCCCCGGCGGGCGGTCCGGCCGCCTGCGGCCACAGCACCCGCCACTCCAGCCGCCCGGCCCTGCGCCGCTCCCCCGCCGACGCCCGGACCACGGGGACTCTCGCGGCCGCCGCGGTCCTGCGGACGAACTCGGCCCGCCCCGGGGGCTCTTCCCACGCGGTGGTCTGGATCACATCCACGGACCGGCCCCGGAGCACCCCGGCGAGCCCGCCCACGTGGTCGGCGTGAAAGTGCGTCAGCAGGAGCAGCGGAACCCGCCGCACCCCCAGGGCGCGCAGGCACGCGTCCACCGGGCCCGGAACCGGGCCGGTGTCCACGACCACGGCCTCACCGGGACCGACGGCGAGGACTGCGGCGTCCCCCTGCCCCACCGCGCACTGCACGTAGCTCCAGTCGGGCGGCGGCCAGCCCGTGAGGGTACGGGTCAGCTGCGGCGGCCGCAGCACCGCCAGGAGCAGCAGCACGGCGAGGACGGGGCACGCCCACAGCCGCGCCCACGTCCGCCGGCTGTACCGCGCTGCCAGCGCTACGAGGGCCACGGTCGCGGCGGCGAGCAGCAGGCCGCCGCGGAGGCCGCCGGGCCAGGCCAGCTCCGCCCCCGGGAACCCCGCCCCGGCCCGTGCCACGGCGGCGATCCACCCGGCCGGCACCCCGGCGCACCGGGCGAGCAGCTCCGCGGCGGGCATCCACAGCGGGGCCGCCCCCAGCGCGGCGAAGCCGAGCACGGTCGCCGGACCCGCCGCGAGCTCGGCCAGCAGGTTGCAGGGCACCGCCACCAGGCTGACCCGGGCGGACAGCACGGCGACCACGGGAGCGCACACCGCCTGGGCGGCCGCGGCGGCCCCGAGCGCCTCGGCCAACCGGGACGGCACTCCCCTGCGCCGCAGCGCCTCGCTCGCCCGGGGCGCGAGGGTCAGCAGGGCCCCGGTGGCCAGGACGGACAGCAGGAAGCCGTAGCTTCGGGCCAGCCACGGGTCCCACAGCACGAGCAGCAGCACGGCGGCGCCCAGGGCCGGGATCAGGGACCGCCGCCGCCCGGTGGCGATGGCCAGCAGGGTGACCGCGCCGCAGGCCGCGGCCCGCAGCACGCTCGGCTCGGGCCGGCACACCACCACGAAGGCCAGCGTCAGGGCCGCGCCGCCCAGGGCCGTCGTCCGCAGCGAGAGCCCGAGGCGGGGCGCCAGCCCGCGCCGCTCGGCCCGCTGCGCGCGGGACGGGGGCCCGATGAGCAGGAACAGCACCACGGTCAGGTTGGATCCGGACACCGCCAGCAAGTGCAGCAGATCGGTGGCCCGGAACGCCTCGTGCAGATCGGCGGGCACCCGGGAGGTGTCCCCGACCACCAGCCCGGGCAGCAGGGCCCGGGCGTCCGGGGCCAGCGTCTCGGTGGCTTCGCGCAGCCCGGCCCGCAGCCGCCCGGCGAGCCGCTGCGCGGTGTCGGGGCCGGCGGTCACCCGGGGCGGGGTGTCCCCGGCCGGCCGCAGCAGTGCGACGGCGCGCTCCCCGTCCCGCCCCGGGGCCAGCCGGGCCACGGCCTCCACGCGGGTGGAGGGCAGCAGCCGGGCCCATCCGGGGTGCCCGGCGAGGACCCGCACCGGTGTCTCGACCCGTGTGCGTGCCCCGTCGGGCCCGGTGACCTCCCGTACCACCGCGTCCAGCACCACCACGGGCGGGCCGCTTCCGCCCCCGGTGACGCGCGGGTCGGTGGCCACGGTGAGCACGGCGAGGACACGGGCGTGCTCCCCGGCCAGCCCGACGACAGGCCCGGCCCGCGCCTCGGCCCGCTGGAGGCCCGCCACTCCCGCCGCGGCCGCCGCGCACAGCAGGGCGGCGGCCACGGCGGTCCCGGCCCGCCACCGGCCGCGGCCGGTGGGACGGCGGTACCCCGCCAGCAGAAGCAGCCCCGCGCCGGCGGCGCCCAGCCCCGCCCCGGCCGCTGCCCATCCGGCGGGAGCGTCCAGCGCGAGCGCCGCGGCGCCCCATGCGGCCAGGGCCGGCCCCGCGATCCGCAGGTCCACCGGGCCGGCGGCCTCGGCCCCGCTCACGGCCGCACCAGCGCCCGCAGGTCGGCGAAGCGCCGCTCGCCGATGCCGTTGACCTGGCGGAGCTCCTCGACGGACCGGAAGCCCCCGCGGGCCGTGCGGAAGTCCACGATGTGCTGCGCGAGCACCGGCCCGACCCCCGGCAGGCCGTCGAGCTGCTCGACGGTCGCCGATCCCAGGCTCAGCGGGCTGGGCGGGCCGGGCGGTGCGCCCGCCCCCGCGGGGGGCGGTTGCGCCACGACGCCCACCAGCACCTGTTCACCGTCCACGAGCACCCGGGCCCGGTTGAGGCCGGTGGTGTCCGTACCGGGCCGCACTCCCCCGGCGGCCGCGAGCGCGTCCTCCACCCGCGAACCGGCGGGCAGTCTGCGCACCCCCGGGTCACGGACCTTGCCTCCGATGTCCACGACGATCCGTCCCGCCTCGGCGGTCACCGCCGCGCCGGCCACGGCCCCCGCCGGGACCGGATCCGCCCACCCCTGCCCTGGGGCCCTCACCTGCCCCGGTCCCGAGGCCGGTCCCGGTCCCGAGGCCGGTCCCGTGCCCGCTGCCGGTGCCACGACCGCAGCCGGTGTGACCGGGGTCGGCCGCGCCGACCAGTACTGCTGCGCGGCGAAGCCGACCGCACCGACGAGCACCACCGCCACGGCGGCCACCGTGCGCGGCTCCATCCCGCAGCGGGCCTGGAGCCACACGGGCAACCGCTCCCGTACGGCCAGCCGCCGCGCGGCCCCCGCCGACAAACCGGTCCCGCCGGCGGACGGCTCCCCCGAGCCGTCCGCCTCCGGCGGCACCGCGGACCTGGACGGCGCACCGGTGCCCGCCCACTCAGGCGGAGGGGAGGGCGGCGGCAGGGGCGGGACCGGCACCGTCGGCGGACTCGCCTCGCCGCCCAGCAGGGCCTCGGCCCGCCGTCGCTCCGCGCCCGCGGCGGGGTGAGGGGGCCGGCGGCCCCCACGGCGCCGGAACCGGCTGTCGGCGAGACGGCCGTCGGACAGGCGGCCGTCGGAGAGGCGGGGTCGTCCGGGTCCACTGGTGGCCCGGGAGGGATAGGGGTTGCGCGTTCGCAGAGTCATGCCACGACGGTAGGGACGGCCGGCGAAGCCCGCTCGGAACCTTCAATTCCGGTGGATGGCGGGCCCGTTGTGGATAACCGGGTCACCCGTTCCGGTGATCAGCGCGGCGAGACGACCGCGGCGAGCAGGCCCGGACCGGTGTGCGCGCCGATCACCGCGCCGACCTCGCTGACGTGCAGCTCGACCAGGCCGGGGATGCGCTCACGGAGCCGCTGGGCGAGCTTCTCGGCCCGCTCGGGGGCCGCCAGGTGGTGCACGGCCACATCCACGCCGGCCGAGCCCGCACGCTCCACGGCGAGCTCCTCCAGGCGGGCAATAGCCTTGGACGCCGTCCGTACCTTCTCCAGCATCTCGATCCGCCCGTCGTTCAGCATGAGCAGCGGTTTCACCGCCAGCGCCGACCCCAGGAGGGCTTGCGCGGCGCCGATCCGACCGCCCCGGCGCAGGTATTCGAGGGTGTCGACGTAGAAGTAGGCGCCCATGTCCGACGCCCGCTTCTCGGCGGCGGCCACGGACTCGTCGACGGAGCCGCCGGCCTCGGCCGCCTCGGCGGCCGCCAGGGCGCAGAAGCCGAGGGCCATCGCGACCATGCCGGTGTCCACGACGCGCACCGGTACGGGCGCGGTCCTGGCGGCGACCACGGCGGAGTCGTAGGTCCCGGACAGCTCGGCGGACAGGTGCAGGCTGACGACGGCGCTCGCGCCGGCGTCGGCGGCGGAGCGGTAGGCCCGGGCGAAGTCCTCCGGGCCGGGCTTCGACGTGGTGACCGAGCGGCGCTTCTGCAGGGTCAGCGCGAGCTTGCGGGCCGAGATCTCGGTGCCGTCCTCCAGTGCCTCGCCGCCGAGGACCACGGTGAGCGGAACGGAGGTGATTCCGTGCCTCGCCATGGCCGGTCGGGGCAGGTAGGCCGTGGAATCGGTGACGATGGCGACATGGCGGGACATGAGCCGGAGGTTACCGCCCGTGGGGGCGCTACGGCAGCCCGGGCCCGCGGTCGGCTCCACCGCGGCCACCCGCCCCAGCACCGCCCGTGCCCGGACGAGCCCCGCACCACCCGTGCCCGACGCAGCCCCGGACCGTACGCCCCCGAGACCCTACGCGGCGCCGGACCGCGCGGACCGCGCCCGGCCCCGACTCACGACCCGGTTCAGGTGGTGCTCTCCGGCCGGCGCGCCTTGTGCCACGGGTACGGTGCCGCCGGTGCGGCCGGGTTCAGGGCCGCCTGCTGCGGTCCCGTGCCCCGTCCGCCGGCTGACGCGGCGCCGTCCGGCGCGTCCTCCCGGGTCGCGGCGGGCCCGCTCGCCGTCCCCGCGGCCTGCGCCGCGTCCCAGGCGTCGGCGGCCGCCGCCAGCTCGTCGACCGGCTCCCGGGACCAGTCCCGCAGCGCGCCCGACTCCATCTCGATCTGTGCCGACAGGGTGGACAGGTCGTCGTTCGCGAACTGCCGGGCCCGGTCGCGGGCCGCCCACCGCAGCGATTCGGCCGCCTTCGTGATCTGTGCGACGCGCTCGCGCAGTGCGGGCAGGCTCTCCGCCGTCCGCTTGCGGTCCGGCTCCTGCTCCAGCCGCTTCAGCTCGTCGTCCAGCTCCCGCCCGTGCTCGCTGAGCCGCTGGAACAGTCCGAGGGACTCCCTCAGGGAGGGGTCGGTGCGGACTCCGTCGTGCAGGGTCGCCTGCGTGGACCGCATCGACGTCCGCAGGTCCAGCCGCAGCTGCGCCAGCGCCCCCGCGACCCCGACCTGTCCCAGGCTCTTCGCCCGGAGGGTGGTGTCCTCGACCGTCCGCCGCGCCTGCGTGAGGGTCCGGTCCACTCCGCGCTTCGCCGCCCCGACCACCTTGACGGTCGTGTAGGCCCCCAGGCCCAGGAAGGCGAAAAGCACCATCAGCGCGAAGATGATCAACGCGGCCTCCATGAGTGTCCCTTCCCCAGTGCCGGACAGCTGTTTCCTTCTTCCCCCACCGTAAACGCCACAGGCAGGCCAGGGGTTCCCTTCGAACCCCCAACCTGCCCGTACGGGACATCCCCCATGCGGGGTCGTCAGACGACGATGTTCACCAGCTTCGGCGCGCGCACGATCACCTTGCGGATCTCCGCACCGCCCAGCGCCGCGACCACGCCCTCGTCGGTCACCGCCAGCCGCTCCAGCTCCGCCTCCGAGATCGTCGGCGACACCTCCAGCCGCGCCTTGACCTTGCCCTTGACCTGCACCACGCACGTCACGCTCTCGTCCACGACGTACGCCGGGTCCGCGACCGGGAAGTCCTGGTGGACCACGGACTCGCTGTGGCCCAGGCGGTGCCACAGCTCCTCCGCGATGTGCGGGGCCAGCGGGGCCACCAGCAGCACCAGCCGCTCGGCGACCGAGCGCTCCAGCGGGCGGCCCGCCTTCGTCAGGGCGTTGTTCAGCTCGGTGATCTTCGCGATGGCGGTGTTGAACCGCAGCCCCGCCAGGTCCGCCCCCGCCCCGTCGATCGCCTTGTGCAGGGCGCGCAGGGTGTCCTCGGCGGGCTCGGCGTCGACGACCGTCACCGCGCCCGTCTCCTCGTCCACGATGTTGCGCCACAGGCGCTGCAGCAGCCGGTACTGACCGACGACGGCCCGCGTGTCCCACGGCCGCGAGACGTCCAGCGGGCCCATCGCCATCTCGTACAGGCGCAGCGTGTCCGCCCCGTACTCCTCGCAGATCTCGTCCGGGGTGACGGCGTTCTTCAGGGACTTGCCCATCTTGCCGTGCTCACGCTTGACCGGCTCGCCCTGGTAGTAGTAGCCGCCGTCGCGCTCCTCGACCTCGGCCGCGGGGACGTACACACCGCGTGCGTCGGTGTAGGCGTAGGCCTGGATCATGCCCTGGTTGAACAGCTTGTGGAACGGCTCCGCCGAGGAGACGTGGCCCAGGTCGAACAGCACCTTGGACCAGAAGCGCGCGTACAGCAGGTGCAGCACGGCGTGCTCGGCGCCACCGACGTACAGGTCGACGCCGCCGTGGGGCGCGCCCTCGCGCGGGCCCATCCAGTACTGCTCGATCGCGGGGTCGACCAGCGCCTCGGAGTTGTTCGGGTCCAGGTAGCGCAGCTCGTACCAGCAGGAACCGGCCCAGTTGGGCATGGTGTTGGTCTCGCGCCGGTAGCGCTTGACCCCGTCGCCCAGGTCGAGCTCCACGTTGACCCAGTCCTCGCGGCGCGACAGCGGGGTCTCCGGCTGGGAGTCCGCGTCGTCCGGCGCGAAGGTGCGCGGCGAGTAGTCGTCGACCTCCGGCAGTTCCAGCGGCAGCATGCTCTCGGGCAGCGCGTGCGCCACGCCGTCCTCGTCGTAGACGATCGGGAAGGGCTCGCCCCAGTACCGCTGGCGGCTGAACAGCCAGTCGCGCAGACGGAAGTTGACGGTGCCCCGGCCGATGCCCCGCTCCTCCAGCCAAGAGGTGATGGCGGCCTTGGCCTCGACGACGTCCAGGCCGTCCAGGGCGATGCCGGAGCCGGTCGAGTTGACCAGCCTGGCGTCGTACGAGACGAACGCGTCGTCCCAGTCGCCCGGGTCGGTGCCGCGGTCGTCGGAGGGCTCGACCACGCACCGCATGGGCAGCTCGAAGGCGCGCGCGAACTCGAAGTCGCGGCTGTCGTGCGCCGGGACGGCCATGATCGCGCCGGTGCCGTAGCCCATCAGCACGTAGTCGGCGATGAAGACGGGGACCTTGTCGCCGCTGACCGGGTTCACCGCGTACTCGCCGGTGAAGACGCCGGTCTTGTCCTTGGCCTCGGCCTGCCGCTCCACGTCCGACTTGGAGGCGGCCTGCTTGCGGTACGCGGCGACGGCCTCGGCGGGGGTGGCGTGCCCGCCGGTCCACACCTGGCGGGTGCCCTCCGGCCAGGCGGCCGGGATGAACTTCTCCACCAGCGGGTGCTCGGGCGCCAGGACCATGTAGGTCGCGCCGAACAGGGTGTCGGGGCGGGTGGTGAAGACGGTGATGGCCTCGTCGCCCAGCGCGAAGTCGACGCGGGCGCCCTCGGAGCGGCCGATCCAGTTCCGCTGCTGCAGCTTGATGGCCTCGGGCCAGTCCAGCTCGTCCAGGTCGTCCAGCAGCCGGTCGGCGTACGCGGTGATCCGCATGTTCCACTGGCTGAGCCGGGACTTGAAGACGGGGAAGTTGCCGCGCTCGGAGCGGCCGTCCGAGGTGACCTCCTCGTTCGCCAGCACGGTGCCCAGGCCGGGGCACCAGTTGACGGGCGCGTCGGAGGAGTACGCCAGCCGGTACCCGCCCAGCACCTCGGCGCGCTCGGCGGCGCTCAGCCCGCTCCAGGCGCGGCCGTCGCCGACCTCTCGGGAGCCGTCCTCGAAGGCGGCGACCAGCTCGGCGATCGGGCGGGCCCTGCCCGCTTCCGCGTCGTACCAGGAGTTGTAGATCTGCAGGAAGATCCACTGGGTCCACTTGTAGTAGTCCGGGTCGATCGTGGCGAACGAGCGGCGCTTGTCGTGGCCCAGGCCCAGCCGGCGCAGCTGGACCTTCATGTTCTCGATGTTCGCCTCGGTCGAGACGCGCGGGTGCGTTCCGGTCTGCACGGCGTACTGCTCCGCCGGCAGGCCGAAGGCGTCGAAGCCCAGGGTGTGCAGGACGTTGTGCCCGGTCATGCGCTGGTGGCGGGCGAAGACGTCGGTGGCGATGTACCCCAGCGGGTGGCCCACGTGCAGGCCCGCGCCGGACGGGTACGGGAACATGTCCATGATGAACTTCTTGGGCCGCGCGGCCATCGCCGGGTCCCCGGCCAGGTCACCGGTCGGGTTCGGCGCCTCGTACGTCCCCTGCGCGTCCCAGGCGTCCTGCCAGCGTGCCTCGATGTCGGCGGCCATGGCAGCCGTGTAGCGGTGCGCCTCGGCCGCCTCGGGGGCCGGGGTGTTCGTCTCGCTCATGATTTCTGAAGCTCCATCGATCGTCTCTGCCGTCTCTGCCTGCCCAAACGAAAAAACCCCTCGCACAGGAGGGGACGCCGCGCCGATGCCGACCGTCTGACGGGTCGGTACTGATCAGCGCGGCTCGGTAAGCAGAAGGCGTACGGCACGCATGGCGTCAGGGTACCGCAGCGGCCCCCGGCGACGCTCGGCCGTTCCAGCCGGTGGGCACAACGAGAAGCGGGGCCCCCCCCCCCGGGGGGGCCGCTGGCCCCCCCCCCGCCGCCACGGCCGCGGCCCGCGCGCCGACGGCGAGGAACACCTGGACGTAGTAGCGGGACCGGCGGGGCACGAAGGCCTCGACCAGGATCC